>JBGTMW010000194.1:0-4298 GCA_041743365.1 Gemmatimonadaceae bacterium | reverse complement strand
GAGTTCCCCGAGACGCGAGGCGTCGCGAGTACGCCGTGGTGGCGGCAGGTGTTCGGCTCCGATTGGCGTCACCCCGAGGGGCCTCACTCAGACCTCGAGAATCGAGCAGATCACCCAGTCGTTCATGTCTCGTGGAATGACGCCGCCGCCTTCTGCGCGTGGGACGGGGGCAGCCTGCCGACCGAGGCCCAGTGGGAGCATGCGGCGCGAGGCGGTCTCGAGCAGCAGCCCTTTCCCTGGGGCACCGAGCTCGAGCCCGGTGGCGAGCATCGGATGAACGTGTTCCAGGGCACCTTTCCCGGCCACAACTCCTGTGACGACGGCTTCGCCGGGACCGCGCCCGTAAACGCTTATGAGCCGAACGGATACGGGCTCTGGAACATGACGGGCAACGTCTGGGAGTGGTGCGCTGACTGGTTCAGTCCCGATTACTACGCGCGAAGCCCGACCGTCGACCCGCAAGGACCGGACACGGGTGAGCTGCGGGTCATGCGCGGCGGGTCGTACTTGTGCCATGCCTCCTACTGCAACCGCTACCGGGTCGACTCCCGCAGCGCCAACGGCGGCGACAGCTCGGCGGGGAACGTCGGCTTTCGCGTCGCCTCGGACGGCTGCGGCTAATCGCTCGCGCCCGTCGAAGCACCACCCGTCTCCAGCAGGCCCGCGGTCCGAGCGCAGGCAACGGCCTCGGCTCGGGAGGAGACCCCGAGCTTGCTATAGATGGAGCGGGCCTGCGTCTTCACCGTGTTCGGGGAAACGAAGACCTGATCCGCGATCTCGCGGAACGTCAGGTGAGTCGGCAGGAAGTGCAGTAGCCGCAGCTCCGCAGGGCTCAAGGGCCATCGTCCGGTCACCGCTCTGGCGCTGTCGGCTTCCTTCCAGGCCGCCTCGATCCAGTCCCTGAGGACGGTGGCATCCGGCGTCCTGGCCAGCCACCTACCGCCCTCGGCCAGCCGCGCGCGGGCGCCGGCGACATCATCGAGGAGCAGCGCTGTCCGGGCGAGCAGGATCCTGACCTCCGCCTCGTACCAGGGACTCATCTCGTTGAGCTGTTCGAGCAGATGGGAAGCGGCTCTGACGTGGCGGGCCGCGTCGCTGGAGCGGCCGTCTCGGGCGCACACCAGCGAGGCGACGGCAAAGACGACCGATTGCGTCGGATTCTCGGCATTGCCGTAGTGCTCGACCTCTGAGAGGGCTTGCTCGACGAGACTCCGGGCGAGCGCATGATCGCCTTCGTCGATTGCCAGCGCCGCCAACTGCGCTAGGCAGAGAGTCTGGATCGTGGGCGCCGTCGTTCCCCCGCGCCTCGAGCCCTCTTCGTAGGCCATTCGGGCGCGGTCCCGCTGTCCGGTGAATTGGCAGGAAACACCCTCTACAAGCCGGCACAGCGACCGCCAAGGGCTGTTCGCAGAAAGCAGGTCGAAGAGACCACGGACGTCCCGCCCCATCTGGATGATTCCGTCATCGGCCGATGCCGAAGCACGGATCAGCTTGGCGGCAGCCTCCAATTCCGCCGCATCGGGTCGGTCACTCAGCTTCAGATGCTCGAGTGCGCACCCCGTCAGACGTTCCACCTGCGCCCCATCCCCGTCGGTCAGATGGACCGTCGCCTTGGCGAGTGACAACGGAGCCGACGAGAGGATCTGGGCGTCGCTGAACTCGTCGAGCCAGCCGCAGATGGCGCCATTGCGACCGGTGCTCGCGAACTCCGCGGCGCTGGCCCAGATGAGGTCGCTCGCCGCTTCGAGATCGCCTCCCGCGATCAGATGATGCACGGCGCGGTCCACATCGCCCTTCGCCGTGAACCACCCCCCAGCCCGCCGACGCAATGCCGGCTCGACCTGGCTGGACTCGCGGCGCAGCTCCGAAGCCAACATCTCTCGTAGCAACGAGTGAAGCCGGTACTCCTCGTCGCGTTGATCGAGCGGAACGAGAAGCATGTTCGAGCGGGACAGCCGGCGCAGCACCGAATGCGAATCGTCGCGCTGGAGCACCGTGTCGCAGACGTCCCCCGACAGCCGATCCAGAACGGACGACCGCATCAGGAAGTCGAGCTCCTCGTCCGTGACGCTCGAGAGGAACTCCTCTCGCAGGTAGTCCGCAACCAGCCGGTTGTCGCCACGGAGCCGTTCGATCGAATCCGCTGCGTCCTCTCGACGCTCCAGGGCAAGACCCGCCAGGTAGAGCCCGGCGGGCCACCCCTCGGTGGAATCGAAGATGACGTCAAGCGCTTCATCGTCCAGGCCCGGCGCAACTCCTTCCAGGAGCTCGCCGGCCTCGGTGCGAGTCATCGCGAGATCGCGGGCACCCACCTCGATCACCCCGCGTTGGGTTCGCAGACGACCGAGCGGCACCGCGGGATGCTCTCTCGAAGCGATCGCCAATCTCGAGCCTTCCGGCATGTGCTCAGCGATCGTGCCCAACGGCTCCAGCGCTTCGGGGTCCTGCGCACGGTGCAGGTCGTCGAGAATCAGCACGAACGGGCTTCGCCCTTCGGCGAGCGCGTCACAGAGCCTCGGGACGACCACGTTCCAAAGATTCGGCTTCGGCGCCATCAACGGGGCGAAGACGCGGCCCCCAAGCGGCTCGAGACGGTCGAGCGCGGCGGCGATCGCCCCGATCAGCATGGCGGGATCGTCGTGGCGCCGATCCAGGCTGACCCAGACGAATGGACGCTCGTCCTCCTCATCCCACTGCGAGAGCAAAGTGGTCTTCCCGTAGCCCGAAGGCGCGACCATCACAGTGATCGACGCGGCAGGGTCCCCCGCGAGGCGGGCCGTCAGACGGGGTCGTTTGACCCACGCCGTATTCGACGCTCGAGGCTTCACTCCCATGCCGGCTTCGAAGTTGATGCGCTCGGTCATGTGGGGTGCGTCTCCACAGGCGGACCTTCCCACAAACACGGCTCTAGGGTCGTGAAGCTGAGGTGAAGAATCGACCACCCGTCTAGATGGAGGTCAGCTCCCGGCGAAGGCGATCCTGCAACAGGGACTCCGCGTCTTCCGAGAGCGGCGAATGGAGCGCGATTCCGCCGTAACGGCTCAAAGCCGCGACGGCACTCTCAGGGCCGCCCTGCTCGACGACCATGAAGAGCGCCGACGTCCCTGGCTGGAGCAGGTCCCGCGCCTGCATGTGAAACGCACGCTCGATGCCGATCTTCTCGACCTTGCCCATCAACGCACCGAGGTCCGAGCCTGCCGCCATCCCGAACACCGGGAGGAAGAAGAGAAGTCCGAATAGCGTCACCCAGAGCATTCCCCAGCTGGTCTCCGCCTCGATGCCGTGATGGTTGGTCTGCACCCTGTACCCGCCGTCAGCGTCGCGGACAATCACTGCGACGGCATCGGGCTCGATGTCCAGTTCCTCCCTCAACTGCTCGACCTCTTGTTCGGCACGTGCCGCGGTTGCCTCGTGGTCGTATGCGATTGCGATCAGATCCGCCATGGCTGGGCTGCTCCTCGTCGCGACGGCACCTGAGCGCGACCCTAAAAAGGGCGATCGGCCCGCGCATCCTCCGATCGGGGTGATTCGGGGAGGGAGCTCAGTGGACGATTGCCTTCAGGGCGATCATGGTCGCCCCCAGTGCTGCGCATCCTGCGGCGGTGGAAGCCATTCGCAGCGGTGAGGCACCCTCGCGCCTGGCGATTCCTGCTCCGAAGAGTCCGAGCTCGGCGACACAGACCCAGGCCGCGATCGTGATCGCATTCTCGTCGGTATCGCCAAGGGCCGATGCGAGCGCCAGCGCCGCCAGTGGAGGGAGGACCGACTCCAGCACGGGAAGCTCGTAACGGAGGCCCGCGATCGTCCCACTACCCCGGTCCCCGGCATCCCGCCTGCCAAGGCCGTGCGCCCACCCGTGAGCGAGCCAGAATACGAACACGGTGGCCACCATGTAGACACCGGCATCGAACGCGTCGGGCTGTTCGTCCGCCGCGGAGACCGCCAGGACTCCCGCGGCGACGATCGTGCCGATGACGGTCCCGGTGAGGCGCTGCGCACGCTCCTCTGCGCTTTTCGCGTTCGCGTCGGCAGGCTTCGAATGTTCAGCGCTCAAGTTCATTCTCTCGTCGGGCGGGTGGGTTTCGAAGCAGCGTAAGCCGCAGCCACGGGCTTCGCGCTCACGCCGTGGAGCACGACGCTCGCGAGCACAGTGAGAGTGGTTGCAGCCAGCACCACGGACAGCCCCGGCAACTCCGGCTGCTCCTCGGCCACGGTCAGTGCGAGCACGATCGACGCGAGACCCCGCGGACCGAACCATCCGATGAAGGCGGCGCTGCGCACCCCCAGACCCGAGCCCC
>JBGTMW010000193.1:0-3422 GCA_041743365.1 Gemmatimonadaceae bacterium | reverse complement strand
CGGATGAAGGCATCTGGGAGCCCCGCAGCGGCCGGCAGCACCACACGCACTCGAAGGCGATGTGCTGGGTGGCCATGGATCGGCTGGCGCGTCTCTGCACGCTGCGGCATGTTGCGGCCGACGCGGCGCGCTTCTCCGCGGCCCGCGATGAGATTCGCGACGCGATCGAAACGCACGGGTTCAATCAGGGGCTAGGCAGCTACGTGAGCGTGTTCAGTGGTGAAGCGGTCGACGCCAGCCTGCTCTTGCTGTCACTCATGGGCTACGCCGATCCGCGGTCGGCGCGGATGCGCGGTACGGTGGCGCGCGTTCGTGAGCGGCTCGGAGCCAACGGCCTACTGTACCGATATCGCAACGAAGATGACGGGTTGGCCGGGGGCGAGGGCGCTTTCGGGATCTGCAGCTTTTGGGGCGTCGAAGCGCTCGCCCTGCAGGGCGACGTGTTGGAGGCCGGCGCGCTGTTCGATCACCTGTTGTCATTCGGCAACGACGTCGCACTGTTCGCCGAGGAGATCGATCCAGGCACGCGCGCGGCGCTCGGGAACTTTCCTCAAGCGTTCACGCACGTCGGCCTGATTAACGCGGCGCTCACGCTGGCGCGACTTCAAGAACGGGGACCCATGGCGCTCGACGGCATCAGCGGCACCGAGCGGGGGCGGACATGAACCTGGCGAGCATCTTCCTTTGGGGCTTTGTCGCCACGGTGCTGCTCTCGACCGTCATGGCGGGGAGCCAGGGGCTGGGCTACACGCGCATGAGCATTCCGTTCCTGCTGGGCACGATGGTCACGCCCGACCGCGATCGCTCGATGTTGGTCGGCGTCTGTATGCACCTGGCCAACGGTTGGGCGTTCGCCGTGGTCTATGCGCTTGCCTTCGAAAGCTGGCACCAGGCCACGTGGTGGCTCGGCGCGATCATCGGGCTCGTGCACGGGCTGTTCGTCCTGACCGTCGGGATGCCGATTATTCCCGCCATACACCCTCGGATGGTCAGCGAGTACTTTGGTCCGACGCCGAACCGGCAGTTGCAGCCGCCGGGTTTTCTCGCGCTCAACTACGGGCGGCGCACGCCAATCGTGGCGCTCGCGTCGCACCTCCTTTACGGCGCCATCCTCGGAGCCTTCTATCACCTCGTCCCCTGAGGGTCCGATGGCCGTTCCTTTCTCCGGTTGCGGTCTCGGTGTGCGGTGGCAGTGAGGTGACTCACATGCACCCCGATCCGGAGGCGTCGCCGATGCGATACCGTCGATCCTGGTGAAGCTGCCCGAGCCATCGACTACTCCAGCGGACCCTGGTCACACCGCAGAACATCGCCGCCTGCAAGAGGCGAGGGAACGCACCGCGCACTGGAAGCGGTGGGGGCCCTATGTGAGCGATCGCGCGTGGGGTACCGTGCGCGAAGACTACAGTTCACATGGCACCGCATGGGAGGCTTTTCCGCACGATCACGCGCGGTCGCGGGCCTACCGCTGGAACGAGGATGGCCTGGCAGGAATCTGCGATCGTCACCAGCGGATCTGTTTTGGTCTGGCGCTCTGGAACGAGCACGACCCTATTCTCAAGGAACGGCTCTTCGGCCTCACCGGCAACGAGGGCAACCACGGCGAAGACGTCAAGGAGTACTACTTTCATCTCGACAGCACGCCCACGCACTCGTACATGAAGTTCCTGTATAAGTATCCGCAGGCTGCGTTTCCCTACACCTTACTGGTGGATGAGAATCGCCGGCGCGGGCGAGACCAGCCGGAGTTCGAGCTGCTCGACACGGGCGTCTTCGATGACGACCGGTATTTCGACGTGTTCGTCGAGTATGCCAAAGGCGATGTCGACGACATCCTCATTCAGATCACCGCGACCAACCGCGGTCCCGAGACGGCGCGGCTGCATCTCCTGCCCACTATCTGGTTTCGCAACACGTGGTCGTGGGGTCTGCCGGGCACGCGTCCCTCACTCGCTGCATCGCCGCACGAAGATCACGCCGTGGTCCTCGACGAGTCACACTACGGCCGGCGACGGCTCTACTGCGACTCCGGTGCCGAGTTGCTGTTCACCGAAAACGACACCAACACCGAGCGACTGTTTGGTGCGGCGAACGCCTCGCCCTTCGTGAAGGACGCCTTCGACGAGTTTGTGGTACACGGGCGCGGCGAGGCAGTGAATCCCGCGCGCGTGGGGACCAAAGCGGCTGCGCGCTACATCGCCACGATCGAGCCGGGTGCGTCGTTCACCTGCCGGCTGCGCCTCACCGACCGCGTCTTCGAGGGCGACGGTGGTGCGTTCCGTGACTTCGATACGACATTCGCCGTCCGTCTGGCCGAGGCCGATGCGTTCTACGCCACCGTGACGCCGGCATCGTTGTCACCAGACGCGCAGCGGGTCATGCGACAGGCCTTCGCCGGGTTGTTGTGGTCGAAGCAGTACTACCACTACGTGATCGATGAGTGGCTGGCCGGAGATCCGGCAGGTCCGACGCCGCCGCGATCGCGCCTGAACGGGCGCAACCACCAGTGGGCGCACCTGCACAACGAAGACGTGGTGTCGATGCCAGACAAGTGGGAGTACCCCTGGTATGCGGCCTGGGACCTCGCGTTTCACTGCGTGCCACTCGCGCTGGTGGATTCGGACTTCGCCAAAGAGCAGCTGATCCTCCTGTTGCGCGAGTGGTAC
Source organism: Gemmatimonadaceae bacterium (assembly GCA_041743365.1). Classification (GTDB taxonomy): domain Bacteria; phylum Gemmatimonadota; class Gemmatimonadetes; order Gemmatimonadales; family Gemmatimonadaceae; genus JANPKQ01. The sequence continues at coordinate 756 of JBGTMW010000193.1, read as the reverse complement.
ATGCATCCCAACGGACAACTGCCCGCGTACGAGTGGGCGCTCGGCGATGTCAACCCGCCGGTGCATGCCTGGGCGGCGTGGCGCGTCTACAAGATCGAGGAGAAGCGGAGCGGCAAAGGCGATTTCGCGTTTCTGGAGAAAGTGTTCCACAAGTTGCTGCTCAACTTCACATGGTGGGTGAACCGCAAGGACCAGGACGGCATCAACATCTTCGAGGGCGGGTTTCTCGGCCTCGACAACATCGGGGTCTTCGACCGCAGCCAGCCGCTGCCGACCGGCGGTCGGCTGGAGCAATCGGACGGCACGAGCTGGATGGCGATGTACACGCTCAACCTGTTGACCATCGCTCTCGAGCTTGCCCGCGTGGACCCCGTTTACGAGGACGTGGCCACCAAGTTCGGAGAGCACTTCATCTACATCGTGAATGCGATGAACCACATCGGCCACAACGGCGTGCAGATGTGGAACGAGGAGGACGGCTTCTCTTACGACGTCCTGCACTTTCCGGATTGCACGCACTTCCCGCTCAAGGTGCGATCGATGGTTGGGCTGATTCCGCTCTTTGCCGTCGAGGCCATTGAGGCGGATGTGATGCAACTGTTGCCGTCGTTCGCACGGCGCCTCTCGTGGTTTCTGGAGCACCGGCCGGCGCTCGCAGAGGGTTGCGCCTGTCTGGAGCCCGGGCAAACGGGCCGCCTGCTCCTGTCCATCGTCAACCCCGACCGGCTGCGGCGCGTGCTGCGCGTCATGCTCGAT
>JBGTMW010000192.1:0-2519 GCA_041743365.1 Gemmatimonadaceae bacterium | reverse complement strand
CCACCACGGTGCATGCCAGGGCGCGGTGCAGAAGTCGGACGGTCGTGCTGTGTGCGTTGGTGTGCATGGTCTCCTCTCAGCTCATCGATTCGATGATCAGCGCGATCCCCTGGCCGCCGCCGATGCAGGCAGAACCGAGGCCAAGGCGCTTCCCCTGTGCCCGGAGAGCATGCAGTAGATGGGCCGTGATGCGGGCGCCCGAAGCCGCGAGGGGATGGCTGACCGCGATAGCCCCGCCGTGAACGTTCAAGCGCTCTCGGCGGATCTTCAACTCCCGCTCCACGGCGCACGCCTGGGGAGCGAACGCCTCGTTGATCTCGATCAGGTCCATGTCGTCCATGGACATCTTCGCGCGGGCCAGCGCGTTCCGGGAGGCCGGAACCGGTCCGATCCCCATGATCTTCGGGTCCACGCCCGCGGTGCCCCATGACACGAGCCGGCCCAGCGGCTTGAGGCCGCGCTTCTTCGCGAACGCTTCGCTCGCGATCACCAGGGCGCCCGCGCCATCGCCGATGCCGGAGGCGTTGCCCGCCGTGACGACCCCATCCGCCTTGAAGTACGGGCGGAGCTTCGCGAGCGCCTCGGCTGTGGTCTCGGGGCGCATGTGCTCGTCGCGCCGGAAGTCCTCCGTCTGCTTCGTCTTCGCGTTCTTCACCGGAACGCTGACGAGCTCGTCGTCGAAAACGCCCGCGGCCCATGCATCCCGAGCGAGGGTCTGGGAGCGGAGCGCGAACTCATCGACGCAGCCCCTGTCCAGCTTGTATTCGGTCGCGATATTCTCCGCGGTCTCCGCCATCGAGAAGCCGGCGACGGGATCCTTGAGCGACTCCCAAAGGAGATCCTCGAGCACGGGCGACTTCCCGAGCTGCGCTCCCCACCGAAGCCCCCGCGCGACGTGCGGCGCCTGGGACATCGACTCGCCCCCTCCCACGAGGCAGACGTCCGCGTCGCCGAGCAGGATCTCCTGCGCACCATTCACGACCGATTGGAAGCCGGAGCCGCAGAGGCGATTCACCGTCAGCGCAGGCGTCTCGATGGAGCAGCCGGACTTCAGCGCGACGTGCCGGGCGAAATAGATCGCATCGGATGTGGTCGGGAGGACGTTCCCGAAGATCGAGTGCTGAATCTCGCTCGGCTCAACACCCGCGCGCTCCATCGCTGCCTTCGCGGCCACGACGGTAAGGTCGATGGCGGTGTAGTCCTTGAGCGTGCCGCCGAAGGTGCCGAAGGGCGTGCGGGCGGCGGAGAGGAAGACGATATCCGTGCTGGAGTTCTGGGTTCTCATCAGGTATTCCGAAGGAAGGCGGCCACCTCGAAGCGAAGCAGCACTGCGAAAGATGGAGGGAAGTGAGCGGAAAACGAAGTGAGCAGTCCTCAGTCTTCAGTGGTCAGTCCACAGCGCACTCCTGACAACTGAAGACTGACCACTGATCACTCCGTGTCTCCGCACCATCTAAACGCGCGCCACCGCCTCCGCGATCCAGTCCCCCACGGCTCTGGTGCCGTACCCGCCGGAGAGGACGTCCGGCGTGCTTACTCCAGCCGCGATCGCCGCGCGCACCGCGCGCTCGACGGCGGCGGCTGCCTCTGGTGCCCGGACGGTCTCGAGGAGCATTCCCACCGTGAGGATCGCGGCCATTGGATTCGCCACATCCCTGCCGGCCAGAGGCGGTGCGCTTCCATGAACCGGCTCGAACATCGCCACCCGGCCCGGGTGGCGATTCGCGCTGGGCGCGAGCCCCAGCCCGCCGACGAGAATCGACGCGAGATCGGAGAGTATGTCGCCGAAGAGATTCCCGGTGACGATGACCTGGAACGCCTCCGGTGTCCGGACGAGGTCCATGGCCATTGCATCGATGTAGCGGGTGTCGCGCCGGATGTCCTCGTATTCCGCGCCGACCTCCTCGAATACGCGACGCCAGAGGCCGTGCGCCGCGATGGCGTTCGCCTTGTCGGCCATCGTTACCCGCTGCTTCCCGTGCTCACGGGCCCAGGCGAAGGCGTGCCGGATGATGCGCTCGACTCCCTTGCGTGTGTTCAGCTCCTCGGCGATCGCTATCTCATCCTGGGTGCCTTCCTTGAACACGCCGCCCACGGAGACGTAGAGGCCCTCGGTGTTCTCGCGGAAAACGACGAGGTCGAGATCCTGCACGCCCTTCCCCTTGAGCGGCGTGAGCCTCTCATCGAACAGCCGGGCCGGTCGCTCATTCACGAAGAGATCGAGCTTGAAGCGCATCCCCAGCAGTATGTCGCGCGCGTGCTCGTTTCCCGGGACCCGTGGGTCACCGAGTGCCCCGACGAGGATCGCATCGAAGTCGGTGCCGAGCCGGCGCATCTCCGCCGGAGGGAGCGTGATGCCGGTCTCGAGGTAGTGGTCCGCGCCCCAGGGCAGCCGCTCGATGCGTACACCGGGAGCATAGCGCGCCTCGACGGCTTCGAGGACTTTCAGCGCTTCGTCGACCACCTCCGGACCGATACCATCACCAGCGATGACGGCAAGCCTGGGCATTCGATCAGAG
>JBGTMW010000191.1:0-2393 GCA_041743365.1 Gemmatimonadaceae bacterium | reverse complement strand
GCGGGGGCGCCGATGGCGAAGCCGTCCCTGGCAGCCTGGTCGGGGGACGACTGGGCGACCTCCCCGCCACCGATCTTGCCCTGGACGGAGCTCTCGTCCGCGGCGCGGTCGCCGCCGCATGATGCCGCCGCAAGGGCCAGGAACAGGAAACCAATGTGACGAGGACGCATGACAGACCATCCAGAATAATGAGGGACGCGCGCCGATTTCCGGGGAGCTACGGTTCCGGTGAGCTACGGTTGCATCGAGGCGGGCTCCACGCAACATCAGGGCATGACGCTCCCTGCATTCATGGAGACGCCGGCGGCCGTCGAACCTGCACAATGGCGGGCGCCTGGCGCGAAACCCGGAGCGGGGAGCAGGCCTTGCGGTATTATCACTTCACGCTCACTCAAACACGGATTCCCTGCCATGCTCATGGCGTGTTCCATCGCTGAATACGGTCGTATCGGGAATGCGGCGGCGCTTTCGCTGCTCGCTCTGGTCGCCCTCTCCTCGCCAGGGGAGGCGCAGCGTCGCCCCGCGGCATCCCCACCCGCGCAGGCGCAGGCCTCCGCCGGGCCGGTTTCGGCGCCCATCACTGCCATCCGATACACGGTGACCTTCAACAGCGCCACGGCGCGCGAGCGGACGATCGAGGTGACGATGACCTTCGATGTCGCGAGCGCGTCGCCGGTGCTTCTTTCGCTTCCCGCCTGGACTCCCGGCGCGTACGAGATTTCCAACTTCGCACGGAACATCACCGCCTTCTCGGCGCGCGCCACTCGAGCGGGCGCGACGGCGAATCCGCTGGACTGGGACAAGGTCGATCACGATACCTGGCGCATCCAGCCGGGCACGGCGAGGTCGATAACGGTCACCTACTCCTACCTCGCCGACACGCTCGACACCGCCGCCGCGTGGACGGCGCCGGATCTCGCGATGTTCAACGGGACGAATCTCTTCTTCCATCCCGAGGGACGCTCCTTCGAGTTCGCGACGACGGTTGCAATCGTGACGGAGACCGAGTGGAAGGTCGCGACCGGGATGAAGCCCTCCACGACCGCATCGACGCCGCGAACGTATACGGCAGGGAGCTACCACGACCTCGTCGACATGCCCTTCATGGTCGGGCAGTTCGACCTCGACAGCATGCGCATCGCCGATCGCTGGACACGCCTCGCGACGTATCCCGTCAGGAGCCTCGCCGGGCCGCAGCGGGCCGAGGTGTGGCGCGGGCTCGAGCGGATGATTCCTCCACAGGTCGCCGTGTTCGGGGAAGTCCCCTGGGACAGCTACACGATCCTTCAGGTCGCCGACTCGACGTTCCCCAGCGCGAGCGGACTCGAGCACCAGAACTCCCATCTCGACGTGATCAGCCCGGTCGCCATCGGACATCCGATCATGCCGTGGCTCTATGCGCACGAGATCTTCCACGCCTGGAACGTGAAGCGCCTGCGGCCCGCCGAGCTCTGGCCATACCGCTACGATCAGCCGCAGCCCACGACGCTGCTCTGGGTGAGCGAGGGGATCACGGACTACTATGCCGACCTTGCGCGGGTGCGCGGCGGAGAGATGCCGTCGGAGGCGTTCTACGAGACCGCGACCGCCAAGATCCAGGCAGTGGACGCGTTGCCGGCGGTCGCACTCGAGGACGCTTCGCTCTCGGCCTGGATTCATCCCGTGAACGGAACGGCGGACATCTATTACGACAAGGGATCGCTCGCGGGACTGCTTCTCGACATCATGATCCGGGACGCGAGCGACAATCGCCGGTCGCTCGACGATGTGATGCGCGACCTGTACACGACGACCTACAAGCGCGGCACGGGCTTCACCGTCGCGCAGTGGTGGGCGGCGGTGAGCAAAGCCGCGGGCGGCAGGTCGTTCGATGACTTCAACCGTCGCTACGTCGACGGGCGCGATGCGTATCCGTGGGAGACTGTACTTCCCCTCGCGGGAATGCAGCTCGCGGCGGACACCGTTCGCGTGCCGCGAATCGGCGTGACCACCGTGCAGGACAGTGTCGGCATCAGGGTCACTGAAACCGTACCCGGAAGCGCGGCGGCGACGGCTGGTGTGCGCGAGGGCGACTACATCCTTGCGGTGGGCGACGTCGTGGTGGACAACCCGAACTTCGGAGAGGAGTTTCGCGCGCGCTACGCCACCCAGGCCGGCGCTCCGATTCCGCTGCGAGTGCGTCGCGGCCCCGAGACGCTCACGCTCCAGGCAAGGGTGGAGTTCGCCGAGACGGTGCAGCGGCGGGTCGAGGAGAACCCCGCCGCGGCGGCAAAGGCGGCGCGGATCCGGAACGGCATCCTCCGGGGCGTTGTTGATCGGTGAGCTGCGGCGCGCTGCTTCAGCCCCTCCCGCGACTGCAGCGGGTAGCCCTCAGCCGCGGGCCGCGGAGCCGC
>JBGTMW010000190.1:0-2496 GCA_041743365.1 Gemmatimonadaceae bacterium | reverse complement strand
CGGCGCGGCCAGCACGCGCCGCGCGACCGCGGTTTCCGCCACGCCCGAGCTCTCGGAGCGCGTGATGGTCGCCGAAGGAGGTTCGCAGCCGCAGCACGGAAACCATGGCGTCAACTGTGAGCTCATGGGCGAGAAGTTCATGCTTCGCCACGGCGCTGTCGTGATCGCGGCAATCACGAGCTGCACCAACACCTCGAATCCATCGGTGATGCTGGCCGCGGGCATCCTCGCCCGGAACGCGGTCGCGAAGGGACTCCGGAGAAAGCCGTGGGTGAAGACGAGCCTCGCTCCGGGCTCGAAGGTCGTCACCGACTACTTCGACAAGGCCGGGGTGTCCGAGCCCCTCTCGAAGCTGGGCTTCAACCTCGTGGGCTATGGCTGCACCACCTGCATCGGCAACTCCGGGCCCCTCCCGGAGCCGGTAGCCGAGGCGATCGAAGAGGGCAAGCTGATCGTCACCTCGGTGCTGTCGGGAAACCGCAATTTCGAAGGACGAATCAATCCGCTCACCCGATTCAACTATCTCGCTTCGCCGCCCCTCGTCGTCGCATACGCGCTCGCGGGCAGAATGGACATTGACCTGAACACCGAGCCGCTCGGGATCGGCACGGACGGTCCGGTCTTCCTGCGCGACATCTGGCCGTCGCCCACCGAGGTGCAGGAGGAGATACTGCGCTCCGTGAAGAGCGAGATGTTCAGGACCCGGTACGCGAACGTCTTCGAGGGGGATGCGGAGTGGCGGAGCATCAGCGTGCCCGGAGGAGCGAACTACGCCTGGGATCCTGCCTCCACCTACGTCAAGAATCCGCCGTACTTCGAGGGGATGACGCCCCAGCCCGCGCCGGTGAAGCCGATCAGCGGCGCGCGGGTGCTCTGCATGTATGGCGACTCGATCACGACCGATCACATCTCCCCCGCGGGCTCCATCGCGGCCGCCAGCCCCGCCGGGAAGTGGCTGATCGATCAGGGGGTGAAGACTCTCGACTTCAACTCGTATGGCGCACGTCGCGGCAATCACGAGGTGATGATGCGCGGCACCTTCGCGAACATCCGCCTCCGCAACGAGCTCTCTCCGGGGAAGGAAGGCTGGTGGACCGCGACGGCGCCCGGAAGCGAGCCGGTTACGGTGTACGACGCCGCCATGCGGTATCAGGCGGAGGGTACGCCCCTCCTCGTCATCGCGGGCAAGGAATACGGCACCGGGTCATCGCGCGACTGGGCAGCGAAGGGCACGCTGCTGCTCGGCGTGAGGGCGGTGATCGCCGAGTCGTTCGAGCGCCTTCACCGCTCGAACCTGGTGGGGATGGGCGTGCTTCCCCTGGAATTCGTGAAGGGTGCCACGCGCCATTCGCTCGGGCTCACCGGGTTCGAGACGTTCGATATCAGGGGGATGTCTGACTCGACGAAGCCCGGTGCGCGACTCGAGGTGCAGGCGCGGGGGTCTGACGGCAGGGAAGCCAGCTTCGAGGTCCTGCTCCGCATCGACACGCCGGAGGAGATGAACTACTACCGCAACGGCGGAATCCTTCAGTACGTGCTTCGTCAGCTCATCCGGTAGCCGACCGCCGCGGGAAGGAGTCGTTCCTGCGGCAGAACACGCCGGTGGCGTTCAAGTCTAGCGCTGCCGCTTGCCGGGCCGGACCGACTGGATCTGCTCGATGAGCTCGCGCTCGATATCGGTGGGATCCAGCGGCTCGAGCATCCTGCGCAGCTCGTCGTCCTCACTGAGCCTGTATCCCTGCCGCGTGTAAAGCCCGGCGAGGAGCTGCAGAACCTTCGTCACCTCGGCTTCGGTGCGCAGGTTTACCTGGAGCGTGACTTCCTCGCGAAGCTCGGCGATGGAGGACTCCCGGCCCTGGACCATGAGCACGAAGATCGAGAGGAAGATCGCCTCGAGCGACACCACGAGTGTGAGGAACCCGAATGGATACGGGTCGAACGGCCTGAGCCCGAACGCGCCGGAGTTCCATGTTATCCACGCGGCGAAGGCGAGGGCATGCGCGACGAGAAATGGCGTCGAGCTCGCGATGTAGGTCAGCCTGTCAGCGGCACGCTCGAACCTGGTTCTGGCAGCCGAGTGCTGCGCCTTGATCGCCCTGAACGCCGTTGCGCTGCTGATCCGTCTGAGACGCCGCTCCTCGGGCGTGCTCTCGAGCGCCTGCTGAATTTCCTTGATCGGTTCGGACATGCGCCCCGGGAATGAGTCGCCGCGATCGCGCGCGCCGACTTGGGAATCGAACTGCCGCTGCGAATGGCTGGGAGTGGTTCTGCAATCCCGCCAAAGGCGAAAAGCATGCCCTGCCTGTCGTGGTGGAGCGGTGTCGTAGGCGAGTGTGATTCTTACGTCGCCGCTGGTGATGCGGATCACCTGCGGCGCGCCGGCATCTGTCTTCCGCCCAGCGAAGGTGAACACTTGCGGCGTTCGCCGGAGGCGGCTGGACCCTGCCGACGGAGGCGACGCCGTCGGCGTCGTTTGAGGTGGCTAACCAGCCGGCG
>JBGTMW010000189.1:0-2334 GCA_041743365.1 Gemmatimonadaceae bacterium | reverse complement strand
CGACCAGCGGCTCGTCGACGACATCTTCTCGGCGGGTATACTTCCCGATCGCACGTCCCCGTGGCCGGTCGATTACACCGTCGCGACGCCGATCCTCCAGGATGCCGATGGGCACGTTCGCCTCGAGGCGCTGCTGGTCCTGGCGGACATGCCGGGATCGCCTCGCGCTGCGACGGCTCTCGCGGACATCATCGCGGCTCCGATGAACGCGCGCGATCCGTGGATTCCGGACGCCGTTGCGATGGCCGGTGCGAAGCAGGGGCCTGAATTCCTCACCACGCTTCTTGGCCGCCGCTTCCCGGGCAACGACTCGGTCGCGGTCGCAGGCACCGGCCGGACTCTGCAGCACCTCGCACGGCATCTGGCGAGCTCGGCAGATATTGCGGGCATGGTGAACCTGATCAAGTCGATCCCGGCGGGGAACCCCACGATTTCGATCGGGGTACTGGATGGGATCGCCCAGGGCTGGCCGCAGGAGACGACCCCGACGCTCAACGCGGAGCAGAGGACGACCCTGGCAGCCGCGGCCAAGGGCGCCACAGCCGAGGTGACTGCCGCATTCGATCGCGTCGCAGCCCGATGGAATCTCCCCGACGTATTCAAATCCCCGTGATGATTCGATTCAGCGTTCTGTTGGCCGGTATCGCGCTCGCCTCGCCGCTCGTGAAAACGGGCGGCGTCGGCGAAGCACAAGCGCAAGCACCAGCACAGGAGAAGATCGACACGACCATCACCATCCGTGCTGTCGGCAGCAACCTCGAGTTCGAGGTCCCCGAGATAGCGGTGAAGAACGGGAAGCGGGTGAAGCTCCTCTTCGTCAACGCCGGCACCCTGCCGCACAACATCGTGTTCGCGCGCGAGGACAAGGATGTCGATGTGCTCGCGGCCGCGGCGAGCGAAGCCTACAAGACGGGCTACGTGCCGGTGCAGCTCAAGGACAGGATGATCGCCTACAGCACCCTGGCATCACCGGGCCAGACGGTCGAGGTGACCTTCGTCGTTCCGCCTCCGGGAGAATACACCTACGTGTGCCTCATCTCCGGGCATTACAACTCGATGCTGGGGACGCTGAGATCGCTGAAATAGGGGAGTGAGCGGGAAACGGAGTAGACGGTTTTCAGTTTTCAGTAAACAGTGATCAGGGATGAACCCGATCACTGTTTACTGTTTACTGACCACTGTTCACTCCGTTTTCAGCTCCCTTCCCTTTTCGGCGCCATGCAGCGACGGCGACAGCCGCCATCCACCCCGCGATGAAAACGAGGCCGTCTCGCGGGATTCGTCGCTGGGAACGCTGCGATCGCTGAAATTGGGGGAGTGAGCGGGAAACGGAGTAGACGGTTTTCAGTTTTCAGTAAACAGTGATCAGGGACGAACCCGATCACTGTTTACTGTTTACTGACCACTGTTCACTCCGTTTTCAGCTCCCTTCCCTTCGGCGCCATGCAGCGACGGCGACAGCCGCCATCCACCCTGCGATGAAAACGAGGCCGTACATCTCGCGGGATTCCTCGATCGGGATGTTCGCCATCTCGAACTCGTCGAACATCGAGCCGAAGGGGACCTTGCCGATGACACGCGGGGCGAGCGTCGTCGCCCAGATGAGGGCGACGGCGACGACTGCTGCCGGAGCAGCCGGGTGGGTGCGGCGTCGCAGCTCGAGACCGCAGACTATCGTCGCAGCCGTGTATATCGCGACCCAGGCGAGCGGATCGGGATCGTTGCACTGAACCACCACCGAGAAGGCGAACGCCACGAGCATCACGGCGTTGGCGATCGTCCACGCGCGGCTCATATGGTCACCAGCCGCCGCGTACACCCAGGTCCAGCACGGTACCCGCCGCCGGATAGAAGTAGGCGTCGCTCGAGAACTCCGACTCGAGGAGGTATCCGGTGGTGCTGTACTTCCTGTTGAGCACGTTCCGCACATCGAGGAAAAGGTCCACCCCTGCGACGCGAATCGAGGCGCGCGCATCCACGCGTGTCCAGTCGGGAAGTTCCACCACATTTGCGTCGTCGAGATGGACATCGCGAACGTGAGTCGCGAGCAGCGAGGTCTCGAGCAGCCGATGCGGGTGCACCGTGATACCACCGCTCAGCGTTTGCCCGGGAATGGCCTTGAGCCGGTTGCCCGTTGCATCGCCGCTTCGCGCCGTCGCCACCTGGAGTGTGTAGTTCGCGAACGCCGACGCGGTCGCGCCCGTCAGGTTGAGTCCCGTCTCCAGGCCACGATGACGGCTCCGCCCGATGTTCACGTAGCGGAACTCCGCCAGGCTGAAGTCCAGCTCGTCCTTCATGTCCATGTGGTATGCACTGATCGACAGTCCGGCCGTC
>JBGTMW010000188.1:0-2321 GCA_041743365.1 Gemmatimonadaceae bacterium | reverse complement strand
CGCGGCCGCGCCCGGGCAGGCGGTTGCCTTCAGCGCGCGCTCCTCGCTCGCCGCACTGCCGGCGATAGTCGAAGGCGTGCGGACGCACCTGAAGCTTCCCGCGGTGGTGACGAGCTTCGTCCTTCCGCTCGCGGTTTCCACGCTGAGAGTGTCAACGCCCATCATGTGGGCGATCACGCTTCCGTTCCTCTCGAGGCTCTATGGAACGCAGCTCGGCTACGCGGAGCTCATCGTGCTGATCGGCGCGGGCATCCTGCTGAGCTTCAGCATACCGGGGCTGCCGAGCGCGAGCCTGTTTCTCATGGCGCCCTTTCTCGCAGGTCTGGGCATCCCGGCCGAGGCGCTCGGGATCGTCATCGCGGCCGACGCGATCCCGGACCTGTTCAAGGGAGTGCTGAACGTGACAGGGCACGTGGCGTCGGCAACTATCGTCGCGAGGTATCTACCGGAGGAGGCGAACGACGTTGCCATCCACGACGTTGACGAAGTTGACGGCGTTGACCTTTAACGACCCTGCAGACGTACCTCTAACGCCGTTCTGTTCTAACCGATGTCGCCGTGTACGCCGTTGACGCCGTGACCGCCGTTGACGCCGTCAACGCCCTGCCCCGGACTCTGTCCTCGGCACCGTCCGCCTGTAGATCGCCTTCCCTCCCAGGTAGGTCGCGACCACCGCTGTCCCTGTGATCTCGCTGTCCGGAACGCGCATGATGTCGCGATCGAGAATGACAAAGTCCGCGAGCTTCCCGGGCGTCAGGGAGCCGACGAGATCCTCGGTGAAGGAGGCGTACGCCGGCCAGATGGTCATCGACTTCAGCGCCTCCTCGCGGGTCATCTTCTCCGCCGGGCGCCAACCGCCCTGGGGGTAGTTCTCCTCGTCCTGGCGGGAGACCGCCGAGTGGAAGCTGAGGAGCGGGTTCACGGCCTCCACGGGAAAGTCGCTCCCGTTCGGGATTATCACGCCGGTGTTCAGCAGCGATCGCCACGCGTACGCGCCCGCGAGGCGCTGCTCGCCCACGCGGGTGCCCGCCCAGTACATGTCGCTGGTCTGGTGCACCGCCTGCATCGACGGAATGACGTCGAGCTGCGCGAAACGCGGGATGTCGGCGGGGTCGATGATCTGCGCGTGCTCGACCCTGAACCGATGGTCGGACTTCGGCACGGCGCGGAGTGCGCTGTCGAAGGCGTCGAGCGTCACGCGATTCCCGCGGTCGCCGATCGCGTGAACGTTCAGCTGGAATCCCCGCGTCAGCGCGCGCCGCGCGACGCTCTCGATGAACGACGGCTCGACCAGAAGCAGTCCCGAGTGCGAAGGCTCGTCGCTGTACGGCTCGAGCATCGCGGCCCCGCGCGAGCCCAGGGCGCCGTCGGAGCTGATCTTGATCGACCGGATCCAGAGGCGGTTGTCATGCAGCCCGCTTTGCGGGCCCAGCCGGAGATAGTGGTTCAGCGTCGCGGAGTCACCTGCGGCGATCATCACGTAGTTCCGGAGGCCGTAGCGCCCCTCGCGCGCGAGCGCCTCGTAGGCGTCGATCACCGGACGCGAGACTCCCGCGTCGTGCACGCCCGTGAGACCCCACTTCGCCGTCTCCTCCATCGCGGCGATGATGGCCGAGCGCGTTTCCGCGGCCGTGGCCGGCGGAATCTTCGCGTTCACGATCCCCATCGCGCGATCGACGAGCACACCTGTGGGCACGCCGCCGGGGCCGCGCTCGAGCCGACCACCCGCGGGATCACGGGTCGCAGCCGTGACGTTCGCCGCGCGCATCGCCATCGCGTTCACCAGCGTGGCATGCCCGTCGATGCGCGTGAGCACGACGTGATGGTTGGGAACGGCCCGCGAAAGAGCCTCGTGTGTCGGAAACCTGGTGTCCGCGCCCCAGTCGTTCTGGTCCCAGCCACGCCCCACGATCCAGCTTCCCGCCGGCGCCGTGCGTGCCCGCTCGACCACGCGCGCGATGACCTCGTCGTAGGACTTCGTGCCAAAGAGCGCGACGTTGCGGAGCGAGTTCCCCATGTTCAGGAGGTGGACGTGCGCGTCGATCATCCCCGGGATGATCGTCTGGCCCTCCGCGTCGACCATCGTCGTCGAGGGCCCCCGATGCGTCAGCGCTCCGCGCTCCGACCCGACGAACAGCACCTTCCCGCCGGCGACCGCCATCGCCGCGGCCATCGGACGATTCGGATCGACCGTGTAGATCCGCGCCCCGGTGATGATCAGCTCGGCCGGGGCGGCCTGCGGTCCCGCTGGGGTTTGCGCCGGGAGCGAGCCGGAGGTGAGGGTCAGGACGGCGAGGGCAGGGAGGGCGAAGGCGCGTCTC
>JBGTMW010000187.1:0-1864 GCA_041743365.1 Gemmatimonadaceae bacterium | reverse complement strand
TGGGTGCTCTTCAACCTCGACCAGCTCAAACCCCTCCCACCCTCCAAGCAGCTTGCCCCATGCGTCCATGGCCATCGCGCACCTCCGATGGCCATAGCATGCGCACAGACACCTCACTTGTCACGGCACCACCCCGGTAATCCGTGAAGAACCTTTTTTTTGCGAACTGCAACGGCAGTGTCGTTCGTATCGGTTCGTGACCGCCACTCGTTGCGATCGTTGCACTTCAGGATCAGGCGACGAAGCCCCAACCGATCGCAAAAGCTTCATTCGCGCCACGCGAGCATGGCACTTTCATCCGTGCAATCCGCTGCATCCGATATACTCCTTGTCGTAGATGCCCGCGGCGCGCGACGACGCGTCCGAGGCCTCGTTCGTCCACGCCCGCCGACACCGACAACCAGACCGGTTCCTTGCGGCCACGGCCCTACCGACCACACCTTCATTGTCTCACGACAAAGCCGGCGGAGAGCCAATGCCACGATTCCCAGTACGCTTCCCCGGTCGCACGACGCGACCGCTGATTTCGCTCGCCGCGCTGCTCGTCGCGTTCCCGGTGGGCCTCGGCGCACAGCGCCAGGCGACGCCGTCACCGCCAGTGGCCGCCGCGCGAGCGGCGTTCGATGCAGCGAGGCTCGCGAGGCTCGACACCCTCCTGAACCAGTACGTGGACTCCAGCCGCATCGGCGGCGCAGTGGCGCTCGTCCTTCGGGATGGACGCGTCGTCTACGAGCGGGCGGTCGGGTGGTCGGACCGCGAGTCGAGCCGGCGGATGACGCCCGATGGAATCTTCCGGATCGCATCGCAGTCCAAGGCGATCACCAGCGTCGCGATCCTCATGCTCGTCGAGGAGGGACGCATCGCGCTGGGCGACCCGGTGAGCCGCTACATCCCGACCTTCGCGAAAACGACAGTCATCTCCCGCGCCGACAGCGGACGCACAACGGCACCAGCGAGGCGCGCGATCAACATCAGGGATCTGCTCACGCATACGGCCGGCATCTCGTACGGAACCGACCCGATCCTGGCGCCCAGGTACGGAGCGAAGGGGCTCGGGCCCGCGGCCGGGTTCGGCTGGTACACGGCCGACAAGGCGGAGCCGATCTGCACGACGATGGATACCCTGGGAACGCTCCCCTTCGCGGCGCAGCCCGGCGAGGGATTCACCTACGGCTACGCAACCGACATCCTCGGCTGCGTCGTCGAGCGCGCCTCCGGTGTACCGCTCGATGCGTTCATCCGGACGCGGATCACCGGTCCGCTGAAGATGACGGACACGCACTTCTTCCTCCCGACGGCGAAGCGCTCGCGACTCGCCACGGTGTACGCGAGCGACAGCTCCGGCGGTATCGCCCGGGCGCCGGATGGTCCGCGCGGCCAGGGGGATTACGTCGAGGGGGCCCGCACGAGCTTCTCCGGCGGCGCGGGGATGCTCTCGACCGCGCGCGACTACGCACGCTTTCTCCAGATGCTCCTCGATCGCGGTGAGCTGGACGGTGTGCGCATCCTCTCGCCTCGAATGGTGGACCTGATGACCACCGATCAGATCGGAACGCTGTATTCGCCGGCCGGAATGGGGTTCGGGCTCGGCTTCGAGATCACCGAAACCCTGGGCGCGAACGGGCTGACGTCGCCGGCAACCTTCGGTTGGGGGGGCGCCTACGGCAGCACCTACAAGGTCGATCCCGCGGAGCGGCTCGTGATGGTGTTCATGCTGAACCAGGTCCCGAACCGGACCGACATCGCGTCGAAGTTCCCAACGCTGGTGTACCAGGCGCTGACGGACGTGAAGCCCCCGAAACGGGACTAGCGCGAGGGGCGCAGCCTGCAGCCGCCAGCCGGGAGCGGCCAGCCCGCAGCCGCC
>JBGTMW010000186.1:0-6386 GCA_041743365.1 Gemmatimonadaceae bacterium | reverse complement strand
CTGGGCATCACGGCGTTGCTTGGTGCTGGATCAGCCGCAGCAATGCTGGCACTGGCGCGCAGAAGAGAGCAACTGGTCACCGCCGGCGGATCGCTTCCACGATCGGGGTCACCGGAATGATTCTCATGCTGCACCGCTGTGCTCGTCGATGCCGGCGCCACGCAAGTGTCTTTCGCATCGTGGCTCTCGGGCTCGCGATGCTGGCGCTGATCCCGCGAGATGCCCGAGCTCAGCCGCAGACGGGTGTCCCACCCGCGCCCACGGGGGCGCGCGCCGACGCACCGGACTCCACATCCGCCGCCTGTTTGGGCTTCCGGTTCGGCTCATGGACGCCTCCGCTCGACTGGCGCGCGGCGGGGCACGTCGGCTCGATGGAAGCTGTCGCTCCGCTCGTCGTTCCGGGCGGTAGTGGCTGGGCCGTGGGAATCGAAAGAAACGCGGCCACGAGCCCGGATTCGACGCTGCTGCTGGTGCCCTCGTGGTGGCCGGCAGGCGTATTGGTCAGGTGGCCCGCCAGGCATCTCGCTTCCGGCGACACGATTGTCGGTCGGGCTACCGCTCTCGTGGCGGATGGGCGGGTTGCCCCTTCCACGACTGAGGTACGTGGCTGGCGAATACCCTGCCGTCCAAAGTCCGGGGGCTAGCGGTCGCGCGGAGCCCAGGCCCCCATACGATCGCGCGTGAGCAGCTTCAGCGCCGCCGCAACGCGCGGGTGAGCACACGGTCGAGCGCGTTCGCGAACGCCTGCTTCTCTCTCGCGCCGTAAGCGGCGTGGCCGCCCGTCTCGACTCCGGATCCTCGCAGCCCATCCATGAAGTCCCTCACCGACAGGCGCTCTCCGATGATCTCGGCGGTATACTCCTCGCCGCGCGGGTCGATGACGATGACCCCCTTCGGGACGAGGATTGCCGCGAGCGGGATGTCTGCGGTTACCGCCACGTCGCCCGTAACGGCGTTCTCAGCGATGTAGCGGTCAGCCACATCCGGCCCGCCGTCCACGCGAACCGCGGAGAGATGCGGGTAGCCGAGCGGTAGCTGGAGTCGCTTGTTCGCCACGAGGATGGTCTCGAGCTCGAGACGCTCCGAGACGCGGAAGCAGACGTCCTTCACATCCCGTGGTGCGGAATCGGCGTCGATCCAGAGCTTCATTCAGTCACGGCCGCTCCGGAGCCATCGGGCCGATGACCTCCCTCGCGATAGCGTCCGCGATCTTCGCCCCGCCGCGCACTGACGGCTCAATGGGATTTGCGTAGTCAGCCGGTTCCGTGCACAGATCGCGCAGCTCGATGACCGGCCACCCGCGATGGCGCGCTGCCCGCGTGATCGCGTCGTTGAAGATGCTGATGGCAGCGGTCGCCGCGCGCTGCGTCTCCGGGCCGAGGTTGCCGTTGTACACGGTGCATACCGCCACATGCTGGCTTGCGCGCTTCGCGCTCGCGATGCGCGCCAGCAGCATGCGGTACCGATCGGCGAAATCCAGTGCCGCATCGGCGAACCAGGCCATGGCATCCGCACCGTTCCTGGGCCGCCGGTCGAGCAGACCTGCGTGGCCGAGTGCATCGTTTCCGCCGACACTGAGCACAATGTGTGTAGTGTCGGGTGGCAGCATCTCGAGCTGGCGCGGTACGTCGGTGATGCCTGCGCCGTCCACGGCGAGCAGCGTCGCATGCCATCCGGAAGGCAGGGCGTCACGCAGCTGCGCGACCACATCCGGTCCCGGGCCCACGTACGCGGCGTTGTCCAGGATCGAATCCCCGAGCAGGACTACGTGGCCCACACCGCTTCGGGACGAGCTCGTGGAATCCGAACGTCCGCTTCCTGGCACCGCGGCCTCTCCGCTTCGGGATTCGCGGAAGCTAGTCGTCCAGCGCGCTCACGGAGACATCCGCCTGGCCGTCGTGATACGTGACCGAGACTCGCCAGGGGTTGCAGCACACCTGGCAATCCTCCACGTATTGCTGGGATTCGCCGCCACCGGGGTCGAGGGTGATCTCGACCTCCTCGGCGCAATACGGACACTGGACGGTAGCGCCGATGTCCGCGGGACCGTCTCCCAGGGGGAAGTCGGCATCGAGGTCGAACTCGTCATCCGGTAAACGCATCGAGCGCGGGTCCGAGAGGGTCGGCGGTGAGTTATCCGGGGATCAGGCGCCCCAGGACGCTCGTTCCCGCCGGGGCCGAGCAGAGCCAGGCCGGCGGATTCGCCGCGTCCACCTTCGCGTAGCCTATGCGTGGGAGGGTCTCCGCGGTGATCATCGCGAGCCCCCACAGGCCCATGGCCAAGGCCAGCGCGTGGGTTCGCGCCATCCGCCCACGCCACGACCACGTTACGAGCCAACCCGCGCTGAGAACCACCATCGCTTCCGCGCCGACATACGCAAAAAGCCCCACCCCGCAGTCGCGGAAGTAGGGCCAGAAGTTGATTGCGGTCGCCAGGGCGACGACGAGAACGGCGCGTCCCCATGCTCCCACGCGGAGGGCCTGGTCCTGACGCCGTTCCTGCTCGCGTCGCTCGGCCGCCCGCTTGGCGTTCATCGCCGCGGGCGTCGGCTCGGGGGGGAGACCATCGTACTCCCGCTCGATCTTCTTGAGTTCCGTCGCCCAGTTGATTTCGGTCATGGCCCCTCGGCGGATGCGTAGGTCCGGCACTGGAGAGACTGAATGACCGCCTGCGGGGCAACGCACGAGCACCGGGAGACGGACCCGAACGCCGGCCGAACCGTCTTAACCGCAGCCCTGAGGTCCCCTGGACGCGGCACAACCACGTGGTCACTGCCTATCCGCAGGTGCGGAACCGGGCGCCGAGGCGGCACCCGTTGCCGCCCTCGCCCGCTACCTCGGCGACCCGGGAGCGCTCGGTCAGCGCGTCACGAACGTCAGCCCGAGCTCGACGCCGGGGCGATCGCGCCTGGCGGCGATCGAGACGCCGACGGGGTGCGTGATGAGTGAAAGGCCGCCCCGCCGCCTCGCGTTGGTGCGGCGCGCCGCCCGTCCTGCGTCGTGGATGCTCCACCCCCACACGCCGACGCCGGCAAACGCTGCGACCGTAGCCATGGGGTCATCGCCGCAGTCCGTGCCCGCAGAGTAGTGCGAGAGGCAGTCGCCGACGGTGATCATCGCGCTCAGGGCGAAGAGTCCAAGAGTCGATCCGAGGTAGCCGAACCCTCGCCGTACCTCGCCTGCGTAGACGTGTCCCGCGCCGGGAACCAGGCCAATGAGCCGGGCGGCGGTAGGGCTTTTCGCGCCCGGAAGATCCGAAGCCGGCATACCGGCCGGCCCCCGAACGAATGGCGGCGTCTGTTGCGCAGCCATCGGCGGCGCGGCAACCAGCAGGAACAACAGCAGGATCCGGGGCGAGATCATCGGTGATCCTCGAAGAGGTATGGGAGCGGTTCGCGACCCAACGCTATCCACGGGACGTGCGGGCGGCGATACGCGATATTACGTAGGCGCTCGAACCGAGCACATCGGACCATTATCGCAGCGCCCGCGTTCGAATCCCGGAGGATGAAATGGCTGAGGCACGCCGAGACGTACGCATGCTCGTGATGGGCGCTTCGATGGGATCGAAGTCGCTGAACAATCGCCTCGCGGCGCTCGTGTCGCGCGTTGCGGAAGCGAAGGGTGGTATCGTCGATCGCGCCACGATGGAGGAGTTCGAATGCCCGTTCTATGACTCGGACGACGAGGCCGAGTCGGGTCCGCCGCCTGGCGCGGAGGCGTTCCGCGGTCGCTTGAAGCAGGCGGATGCATTGCTGCTCTGCTCACCCGAGTACAACGCCTCGATGCCGGGAACCATCAAGAATCTCATCGACTGGGTGTCCCGCTTCAGGCCGCAGCCCTTCAACGGCAAGCAGGCGCTGCTCTTTTCGGCGTCGCCGTCAATGGCTGGGGGAAATCGCGGGCTGTGGTCGCTTCGGATTCCCCTGGAGCATCTCGGCATGCGAGTCTACCCGGACATGTTCTCGCTCGCGCAGGCTCATCAGGCGTTCGACGACGCTGGCGGCATCGCCGACGACGTGCTGCGACGACGGTTCGAGACCAACATTGCCTGCTTCATGGACCTCGTGGAGGCAGCGAAGCACTATCGCGGTCTCAAGAAGCAGTGGATCGAGTTCCTTGGCGAGCGCCCGGATTCCGCCACCGAGCGCGAGGAGTCGGGCGCGGTGGAAGCGGACTGACTCTGGCTCGGAGCGTCGTCAGGACCGGCTTTGTGTTCGGCCCCGTGAAGAGCACGCGGCGATGGTCTTCGCTGCGAGATCACAGGAAACCCTTCCGCTGACGCCCGCTCACCGCGACATCCGTATCACATCGAAGTACGACTGGATGGCGCCCTCGTTGAACGCCTTCACCGACTCGGCAATGGATGCCCGGAGGGTCACCGAACGTGCGCCCCACGGCACCGACTGAAGCTGCATCCCGCCCATGTTGAATACCGCACGCAGGAAGGTGCTCGACGAATCGACGGGAAGCTCGCCCACGTTCGCGAAGAAACCGCGCCACGCGTCGCTCTGGAAAAGGTACTGCTCCACGTTCGATGTATAGAACGCGGTAACGGTCGCGCGATTGTCCTTCAGGTACTTCGCCACCGAGCGCAGCGCCTTGTCGCCGCCGAAATCGCCGACCAGGGGGACGATCAGGTTCCTCCGTTGCAGGTCGGCGAGAATCCGGAAGTTCGCCTCGCTGCCGAGGTAGCCGCGGTTCAGGTCGAAGGAATCGGTTGCGACCATCAGCTCCTCGTACGTCGGCATCCGCCGGGGACGAAAGGAGGTCTCCGCCATGCGCGGATAGTTGTACGTGATATCCGGGCCGGCTTCACGGAAGGCACCGTACACGTACTCGATCGCGTACATGTCGTCGGGTGACAGGGGGAAGCCACGCTCCTCGACGAGGTTCTTCCTCAACGCAGCCATGTTCCTGCGATAGGCTGCGCTGTCGGGCGCCACGCCTCCATATGCCTGAAACAGCTCCCGAGCCGTCGACTCGCTGTCGAGCCCATCGGGACGCGGGCGCGAGAAGAGGAGCGACAGGAAATCGGCGCGATCCCTCGACCGCTCGATCAGCGACTTGTACATGAGGTGCTGGAGCATGTTCTGTCGCCTGATGTCGACGATGAACGCGATCCTCGGCTGCAGCGCGATGATGTAGGTGAAGTTCT
The DNA here is from genome assembly GCA_041743365.1 of Gemmatimonadaceae bacterium. Classification (GTDB taxonomy): domain Bacteria; phylum Gemmatimonadota; class Gemmatimonadetes; order Gemmatimonadales; family Gemmatimonadaceae; genus JANPKQ01. Next base: position 1,228 of record JBGTMW010000186.1, on the reverse strand, counting down.
GGTCGGGGCCCACGCCGAGGTACACACCACCCGGCGCGGTCGTGCTCTTCAGATCCGGAATGACGTACTGGAAGGTTATCTCGTTCGATACGAGGTTGTCGGACCGGAAGTATCCGCCGGGCTCCGAGAACTGCTCGATCATCCTCCACAGCTCGGCGTCGCTGAGGCGGGCGGGCAGGCCCTGCGCGCCGATGTGCGACGTCGGCGTGAGGCATAGCATCGCGGCCACGATGTAGCGCGCGAAGCGGGAGGCGAGCGGGCGGCTGCGACGAGAATCGATCATTCCAGTGGCCTCTCAGGAGGAACAGCGGAACAGCCCCGGCGAAAGGTAACATCGAAAAACTACTCGCTCGTGTGACACCCCGCACACCGTCGCGGCACGTGCGTCGCTACATATCGTCATGCGTGTATTCGTAACCGGAGCGGCCAGCCCGCTCGGTCGAGCGCTTGTCTCGGCGCTCGTACGGCGCAACAACGCCGTCGTTGGCCTCGTTCGCAGAGTCGCGGGCGTGGCGCAGATGCGGAACCTCGGTGCGGAGCCGGTAGTTGGCGATGTTCGGCGCCCCGAGCACATGGTAAAGGCCCTCGCCGGATGCGACATGGTGTTCCACCTGGCGAGCTTCTTCGATTTCTGGGCCAGGAAGCCCGAGGATTTCGATTCCGTGAACGTCGGCGGGACGAAGAGTCTCATGTCGGCCGCCATCGCGGCGAAGGTTCGCCGGGTGATCCACTGCGGATCGGCAATAACGATCGGCGCAGCCGAAGGCACCGTCGGGGACGAGTTCACCGCCCATCGTGGCCACACCGAGACCGAGTTCGAGCGGTCGCAGCTCGCGGGCGAGAAGCTCGCGACCCGCATGTCGAAGCATGGTGTCGAGGTCGTGATCGTCAACACCGGACTCATTGTGGCGCCCGCCGACCCGGGCTGGACTGGCAGGCTCATCGCGCAGTGCGTGCAGGGAAAGCAATCCATCTCGAGCCACGCGCCGCTGAGCTGGGTATGGGTGGAGGATGCGGTGGAAGGACTCATGCGTGCCGCTATCCAGGGCAAGAACGGGGACCGGTTCATTCTTTCGGGCGACATAATGTCCTCGCACGACTTCCTCTCGAAGGTTGCGGCCCGCGCGCGCAAGAAGACCCCACGCGCGCTGCCGCGGCAGCTCGCGATCAGCGAGGCAGCGCTCGCTACGGCGCTGGCGGCTCCCTTCGGTCAGCGTCCTCGCCTCGC
>JBGTMW010000185.1:0-2109 GCA_041743365.1 Gemmatimonadaceae bacterium | reverse complement strand
AGCATCAGGACGCTGAGCACGCTGCCGGCGATCGACCAGGCAAATGACCAGATGAAGCCCGTGACGATAATGCCGCGCAGCCGACGGAGAATCAGGGGCATTCGCCGAGATCCGCGAGCAAGTCGCGCGTGCTCCGAACCGTCGCGAACTCGCCCTGCATGCTCGCGAGCGCCACCCGGTGCATCACGTCGGCGGGGAAGCTTGTTCCATCGGGCAGCGTCCGCTCGTGCGTCGCGGTCGCATCCTCCACGACGGTTACCGCGAAGCCGAGGTCGGCCGCAGTTCGCACGGTGCTGGACACGCAGTGATCGGTGGTGAGTCCAACGATCACCAGCTGCTCTACGCCCTTCAGGCGAAGATACTCCTCGAGCTGCGTCTCGGTGAACGCGCTGTTCGTGCGCTTGCGGAACACCAGCTCGTCGCTGATCGGCATCGCTTCCTCCTTGAACGCATTGCCTGGCAGTCCGGGGCGCAGGGGTGAACCCGGCTCGATGGACATGTGCTGCACGTGAACGACCAGCCGCTTCCGTGCGCGCCATGCAGCAAGCAGCTCGGCGATCCGCTGCTCGGCGTCCGGGTTGTTGCGCTGGCCGTGGCGGGGCTCGTCGATCCCCTGCTGAACGTCGATCAGGAGGAGCGCAGAAAAGGATGAAATGCTCATTTCGGGCCCAGGATCACGGTTTCATGCTCAACTCCCGGGGTGCGCCCCGAAGAAGCTCCAGCACAGCGATTCAGCCACGAGCAACGACATCCTCGTCCCCGGGGTTCTTCTCCAGATACGCCTTCACGAACGGACACGTCGGCACGATACGCTGATTCGTCCGCCGCGCATGCTCCACCGCGGCTTTCACGAGCGCCGACCCGTGGCCCGCTCCCTCCTCCTCGGTCGGCACGCTCGTATGCAGAAGATCGAGCTTGTTGCCCTCCCGCGAGTATCGAAGCAGCGCGAGGCCGCCCGGCAGCCGGAGCTCGAACTGTTTGGCCTTTTCGTTGTGCTCAACCTGCCTGGTCGCCTGCGGCATCGCTCGCCTCGCTGAATCGGTGAATGCACTTCGGCAGCCCTCGCCACCACCCCGGCTAGGAGCAGGAATCTCGCCGCGCCATCGGGGGCGAGCCTCGGCATTGCCCGTCGGTGAGCTCAGGGCTCTGGAAGATCGTCGGCCGTGCCATCGAGGATCCGGCCCGCGAGCTCCGCGTCATCCGCGCCGACCATCAGACGAATCCGGAATATCGGCTGAAGCATCGGCAGCATCCCGCCCGCGTTGTCCCGCAGCACGGCGGCAGGAATTCCATTCGCGAGGAGAACCGCGCACGCCAGGTCGGCCTCGTGTTCGACCTGATAGGTGCGGACGACGACCGGCTCGCCCGAGAAGTTGGTCACGTTGTCTCCGTGTTGATGCGCCGCATCCGCTCGATTATCCGATCCGCCACTTCATCGGCGGAGAGCACCGTGTTGTCGATTCGCAGGTAGTTCGATCGCCCGAGAAGCTCCGTGGTGGAGTTCAACCGATGCTTCGTGTCCAGCTCCAGCAAACGCTCCCGCGACAGCTCGATGTCACGCTTGGACGCTTTCTCCGACAGCCGAAAAGCTGTTGCATTGCGCGAGAGGCGCTCGGACTGCGATGCCTCGAGCTCGACGAGGAACGTCGTTGCCCTGCGAGCGCCGAAGATCGCGGACACCTCCTCGACGTAGCGCGCGTCCGAGTCATCATCGAAGGCCCAGACGAAGGTGAATATCAGTCCGGGCAGCGAACTGCCAGCCACTTCCTCGAAGATTCGCTTGCGGAACTCGGCGTTCAGGCGCGTGAACGCCGGCGTCCCATACTCGAAGAAACGCAGGACGAGTTCGATCGTGAGGTGGTTGTGAAACAGGCGAAGCCCGGTTCGCTGCGCGAGGGCATGGCCCACCGTCATCTTGCCCACCGCCGGCGGACCGAAGATCCAGACGAGTGTCTTCTGATCCCGCTGTGAAGCGGTCATGCACGAGGCTCCGGTGACGGGCCGGCCAGGGGTCAGGCCGGGGGGCCACCCACGGCTCCACGCACTGTCGGAGGCCACCGGCTACCCCGTCAAGCCGCTTTCCCATCCATAGTATCGCCAGGCTACAAC
>JBGTMW010000184.1:0-2243 GCA_041743365.1 Gemmatimonadaceae bacterium | reverse complement strand
GGCCCCGCACCACCGCCGCCGTCGCGGATACTGCCCGAGCCGCGCTCATTGGCGCCGACTCGACGATCGTCCGCACGCGCGAGAGCGCCGAGGCCTGCCCAGCCGGGGATCTCACCTGCGTTACAGCGACGGAGACGACGCTCCAGCCACCTTCGGTCGTCGCCGCCGTGGCGCGCAACGCGCGCACGATGGGACTCGTGTTCGCCTCGACCTGGCGGGAATGGAGCGAGGCAGGTGGCGGACTGTCGGAGCGAATCACAGCCATGCCGGTGCCGCTGAGACCGACCTTCCTCGCACTGATGCTCGGCGCACTCACCGCAGTGGGACTCCTCGGGTGGATCCGGTCACGGCTCGACGACTATCTGCGCGGACGGATTCCCGAGCCGAAGCTTGCGGCAGGGGATTCGGTCGATGATGCGTTCGAGCGCAGGGTGCTGCGCATGTGTGCGGCCGCGGTGTTCGCGGCGACTGTGGTCAGCGTCATCGCGGGCAGACTGCTCTGGCCCCCGCCGACGGGCGACCCGACACAGCTTCTCTGGCTCCTCATCCCGTTCGCGACTCTCGCCGGCGCGACGGTGGTGATGTTCTTCACGCTCGTCCTCCTTCCGGGAGGCATCGGGTGGAGCCGGCGCTCGCGGTCCCTCACATCCGCGTTCTACGCGGTAGTCTCGTGGGGATTCTACATGATGCTCGCCATCGCGATCGCGCCGCTCGTGATCTTCGCGATGCGCGACCAGCCCTTCGGGGCGGGGATCGGCGCCATCGGATCGCTCGTCGTCACCCGATTGCTCGCTGCGCGCGCATCCGGATCGGGAAAGCGATTCACGCTGTCCCCGGGCGTGCTCCGGATCGTCCTCGGAATTTTCGTCTTCCTGCTCATCGCGCTCGGCACGCTGTTCTTCGCCGCCCTCGTCGCGAGATACACCGATTCCTGGGGCGGCGCCCTGGCCCTCGGAATCGGCGGACTCGCCCTTCTCACACTCCTCGGCGTCGTCGTCGACCACAACAAGCTCGGTCCCCAGTACTTCTACCGCGATCGACTCGCCGAGACCTATTTGTTCAGCGAGCTCCCCGACGCGACGAGTCGACTCCGGGTGTTTCGCGACGCGATGGAAATGCCGCTCGACGCGTTGCACGGAGAGCCGCGCAATCGCGACTCGGCCTGGCGCAACACGGCACCGTATCATCTCATCAGCGCCGCCATCAACCTGGCCGGAAGCCGCGACCTCACCCGCAAGGATCGCAAGTCGGGATACTGGCTGTTCTCGAAGCTGTACTGCGGCTCGGTGCACACCGGCTTTCGACGGACCTCTGCGTGGCGCGGCGGCCGGACGAGGGTCGCGACGGCGGTCTCGATCTCCGGAGCGGCAGCGTCGTCGGCAATCGGCCGCGAAACCTTCTTCGCGCAGGCGTTCGCAACGGTGCTCTTCAACATCCGCCTCGGAAGCTGGGTCGAAAATCCGGCTCGCGCGATGAGCGAGCGCGGCACCGAGCGAGGGATCTTCTGGCCCTGGTACCTCATCCGCGAGGTGGGGATGAACACCACCGAGTCCGCGCGACTGGTGAATCTCTCCGACGGAGGCCACACCGGAGACAACCTCGGCATCTACCCGCTCCTCCAGCGCCGGTGCAAGGTGATAATCGCGTGCGATGCAGAGCGCGACCCGAAGCTCTCCTTCGGGTCGTTCACCGAGGCGCTGCGCCACGCATACATCGACATGGGGATCGATGTGGACATCGACCTGACGATGATCCGCGCCGATCCAGCGACGGGCCTGAGCCGGAGCCACTGCGCGGTGGGGCGCATCCACTATCCCGACCGGCCCGACCAGGCAAGCTTCCTCATCTACATCAAGAACTCCCTGATGGGCGACGAGCCGGAGCCGGTGCTCAACTACAGGATCACCTGCCCGGATTTTCCGCACGAGTCGACCGCGGATCAGTTCTTCGACGACGCGCAGTTCGAGTCCTATCGCGCGCTCGGCCATCACATCGCCGAGCATACATTCGGACCCTGGCTTCGCGGCGCCGCATTCGCGACGGCGAGAGGTCACTATTCCCCCACCCCACGCGCAAATGCTTAGGAAGCGGCGGGCGATCAGGGAGTCCGGTTGTGTGTGGCGCCACGAGGTCGCCCTTCCTCCAGCCCCGCCGCGGTTCGATGCGGAGTCGAATCTCGACGCCGCGTGGCGCAGCCTGGCGCTCGCTCACGCGAGCTTTCGTGCGATGGAGCAGGAGGAATA
>JBGTMW010000183.1:0-2333 GCA_041743365.1 Gemmatimonadaceae bacterium | reverse complement strand
CGAGGGCGGGCAGGTTGCGGCGGCGCCCCGGCTCAGGGATGTCCAGGGCTCCGAGGCGCGCCGCTGGAGCACCGGGATGCGCGAGCTCGACTTCGTCCTGGGCGGCGGGATCGTGCCGGGATCAATGGTGCTGATCGGCGGTGAGCCGGGGATCGGAAAGTCCACGCTTCTCCTCCAGGTCGCGGGTCGGCTCCAGGCGGCCGACCGTTCGGTGCTGTACGTGTCGGGGGAGGAATCTCCGCTCCAGGTGAAGCTTCGCGCCGACCGGCTGGGTGACCTCGCCGGGGACGTGAACCTCCTGGCCGAGACATCGCTCGAGACCGTTCTCGCTACCGCTGCGTCGATCCAGCCGGCGGTTCTCATCGTCGATTCCATCCAGACGGTGTTTACGACGGACCTCGAGGGCGCGCCTGGAAATGTCGGCCAGGTGCGAGAATGCGCGTCTCGCCTCATGCGCTACGCGAAGGACAGTGGAACGGCCGTGCTCGTCGTTGGCCACGTCACAAAGGGCGGAGGCATCGCCGGCCCGAAGACGCTGGAGCACATCGTCGACACCGTCCTCTACTTCGAGGGAGAGAGCTCGCTCGACCACCGTCTGCTCCGCGCGACCAAGAACCGCTTCGGCAGCGTGGACGAGATCGGCGTGTTCAGGATGACCCAGGACGGGCTCGTTGCGATCGAGAATCCGTCGGAGCTCTTTCTTGGAGATCGATCACGAGTCGCTTCCGGCAGCGCCGTGACCGCGCTCATGGAAGGCACACGGCCGGTGCTGATCGAAGTGCAGGCGCTTGCTGCCAAGGCGGGCTTCGGAACTCCGCAGCGTGTGAGCACCGGCTACGACGGGCGGCGGCTGGCGCTCCTTCTCGCGGTGCTCGACAAGCGCGCGGGTCTCTCCTTCGCCCAGCTCGACGTCTTCCTGAACGTCGTGGGTGGAATCCGCATGCAGGAGCCGGCTGGCGATCTCGCGGTCGCCGCCGCGCTTGCCTCCAGCATTTACGATCGCCCGCTGCCCGCGGACGCGGTTTTCCTTGGGGAAGTCGGACTCGGCGGAGAGATTCGCCCGGTGGGCCAGTCGGAGCGGCGGCTCGCCGAAGCGGGCAACATGGGCATCGCGACGGCATACCTCGCCGATCGGGGCATCCCGAAGCGAGGCACGAAGGACATTCGCACCGTCGGCGTCGCCACGATCGGCGACCTCTTTCAGAGGCTGTTCGCGTGACCATCGTCCGCGACGTGGGAGTGGTCATCGTCGCCGGAGGCCAGGGCACGCGGGCCGGCTCGTCGGAGCTCAAGCAGTTCCGATGGGTCGCGGGAAAGCCGATGCTCCTGCACAGTCTGCAGGCGTTCCACGCGCGCGCCGACGTGGCGATCGTGGTGTGTGTGATTCCACGCGTGTACGTCGGAGATCCACCTCCCTGGATTCTCCAGTGTGACGTGGACCGGCTGCTCGTTTCGGTCGGCGGCGAAACCCGCGGCGAGTCGGTGATGAACGGCCTGGAGGATCTTCCGCGTGAGGTGCGATACGTCCTGATCCACGACGCCGCGCGGCCACTCGCCGGCGATGCGATGATCGAGAGAGTGGTTGCCCAGGTGCGGCTCGGAACCGGCGCGATTGCCGGACTTCCCGTTACGGACACCATCAAGGAAGCGGACGAGAATGGGCGTATCGTGCGCACCGTCGACCGCGCGAGGCTGTGGCGCGCGCAGACACCGCAGGGGTTTCCCCGTGAGATGATCGAGCATGCCTACCGCGAGGCATTCCTCGCCGGCATCGCTGCGACCGACGACGCCGCGCTGTGCGAGCGTCTCGACTTGCCGGTTGTGGTGGTGCCGGGGAGCGAGCGCGCCATGAAGATCACGACGGCGGAGGACTTCGCACGCGCGGAGGCGCTGTATCATCTTCCGGAATGAGCTCGGGCCCCCTTGCAGTGCCATTCTGGTCGCCGGAAGAGATCGACGCATCGATCACTGGAACGCTCGCGCATCTGGCTGCGGGGCGGGTGCTCGCCTATCCTACCGAGACCGTATATGGGTTCGGGGGAAATCCGGACTTCGACGCCGTGGAATCGCTCGTCGGCATGAAGGGTCGGCCGCCCGGCAAGCCGTTTCTCATCCTGATCGCGGGAAGCGAGATGATCGCGCGCCTCGATCTCCACCTGACCAGCGAAGCGGCGGCGCTGGCCGCGCGCCACTGGCCCGGCCCTCTCACCCTCGTCCTGAAAGGCGGGGAGCGCCGCGTGCCGCCCAGGCTCCGCGGCCCTGAGGGCGGAATCGCCGTGCGCTGGACCTCTCACCCCGGACTCGCGCGCCTGATCGTGGCGATGGGAGAACCG
>JBGTMW010000182.1:0-2869 GCA_041743365.1 Gemmatimonadaceae bacterium | reverse complement strand
CATCGCATCCGCGCCGCGCCCCACTTCCCGCACACCCGCGCGCGCCTTGTAGGCTCGGGCCGCCGATGGCTCGCCGCTGACATGGCGTCCTCGGCCGGGGCAGATTGGCCGGGAAGGTCAACGGCAGGTTGGCCGCGGATCAACGCGGACATCGCGGATAACTTCGAGCGCGCGGGTCCGGCGTCAATGCATGCGGGCCGGGTGGTGGGAGTGCATGATAGTGCGGTCGGGTGTTCCGTTGGCGGCGCTGCTGTTGTTCGGCCAAACGTGTGAGGTTCGTCTTGCCCTGCTCGTGATGGGTTCCTGCTCTTCTCGGAGGTCCCATCTGTATTTCGTATTTATCCTTCGTCTGATTTGTTGCTGTTGTTCTTGCTGTTGTTCTTGCTGTTGTTCTTGCTGTTGTTCTTGCTGTTGTTGCCTGTCGTCGTTGCCAGCAGTTGTCCTTGCCGTAGTGGTTGCTGATTGCGTGTTGAAGTTGCTGTTTCGATTCTTGTCGTCTTAGCAGCGGTTGACTTTGCTGTCGTCGTGTCCCGTTACGTCGCTGTATCCGCGTTAGTCCGCGTTAATCCGCGGCCGCCGTTCGTCTGGCCCGCGTGGCAAGGTTCCGCGGCATACCGGGACTCCGCTCCGCGCCCGTGAGGAGGTTACCCGTTGCGCGCGATGCCAGTCGATCCCTGGTCGCCGGAGCGGATCGTCCAGAGGCTTCGCCGTAAGCGAACCAGCGAGAACTCGGCGACAATGAAAGCGTTCAGGATCAGGAGCACGATGGTGACGATCAATCCGGTGATCATTCCGTGAATCTGTCGCTTCCGGCGACCGCGCTGCTGCCCGTTCCCGCCGTCCGCCGCGGCCGCGGACTACGCTATCTCGCGCGGGGGGCCGTGCGCTCCTGATGCACGCGCATTCCCATACCCACTCGCATGGCGCGCATGGTCACTCGCACGGCCCACCCGCCCAGGGCCACCGGGCTGGAGCTGACGGAGACGGTCCGGATCGCCGGATCATCCACAGGCTGCGCTGGGCCCTGGCCATCACCGCGATCTTCCTCGTCGCCGAGGTCGTCGGCGGCATACTGTCGAACTCCCTGGCCCTCCTCGCCGACGCAGGGCACATGCTCACGGACGTGGCCGCGCTCGCCTTGTCGCTCTTCGTGGCGTGGTTCAGTCGCCAGCCCGGCACTCCGCAGAAGACCTTCGGCTACCTGCGGTGGGAGATACTTGCGGCCTTCCTGAACGGTGCCACCCTCCTGCTGATATCGGGGTGGATCGCGTGGGAGGCCATCGGCCGGCTGCGCGCGCCGGAGCCAGTCATCGGGGAGCTGATGCTCGCCGTCTCGGTCGGCGGCCTCGTGGTCAATGTCATCGCAGCGTGGCTCCTCCACGCGACTTCGGGAGAAAGCCTGAACGTCCGCGGCGCCTATCTGCACGTCCTGAGCGACCTCCTCGGCTCCGTGGGAACGGTCACGGCGGCTCTTCTCGTCAGCCTTACCGGTTGGACGCAGGCCGATCCGATCGTCTCGCTCCTGACCGTCCTGCTGATAGTTCGCGGGGCCTGGGCGCTGGTACGGGAGTCGGTGGACGTCCTTCTCGAGGCCAGCCCCGCCCACATCTCCCTTGGGGCCGTCCGATCGCAGCTCGAAGCCATTCCCGGAGTGGAATCGGTTCACGATCTCCACGTCTGGACCGTGACATCCGGCATCGTGGCAATGAGCGCCCACGCCATCGTGCGCGAGCCTGAGCGGCAGCAGCATGTCCTCGAGCACGTCCACGATGCGATGCGCCTCTTCGGCATCGCGCACGTCACGATTCAGCTCGAGAGCAGCTCGATGTACGAGCGGGAGCGGCATCTTCATCCGTAGAAACGACCGATCCCCGGTCAGGACGTCCGATTCGATGGATCGGTGACGCTGGTCTCTTGCAATGCGTCTTTCCTGCGTGGTGGACTCCGCGGATACGACCGGGCGCAGCAGGCGCATCAACGAGTACAAGATCGAGAAGGACAGGCATCCGGTGACGCTCTCCCTGCTCGGCGGGGAAGTGATCGCCGGGGTCATGTTCGTCCAGGGCTTCGCACGCCATCGTGCCGCTCCGGAAGATCCCGGTGATATTCTCAACGAGCCGGAGCCCTTCTTCCCACTGGTAGCCGAAACCGGCGAAACGCTGCTGATCCCCAAGGCACGTGTTCTCGAGGTCGCGGGCGACATGCCCTCCCAATACCAGTCCGCGGTGGGAAGCACGAGCCCGCGCGTGATGGTGGCCGTCACGCTCGTGGGCGGCCTGGTGCGCACCGGTGCCGTCTTCCTCGATACTCCGGGTCCGGCGCCAAGGCCGCTCGATTTTCTGAACCATCTCCCTCATCGCTTCTTCGCGCTCCACGATACCGACGGTGTCCGGTTGATAAACCGCGACCTCATCGAGCGCGTGCATCCCCTGGACTGAAATGGCCCAACTAGACCGGCTCCTCTCCGTCATGGTGAGCAATCGTGCCGATTGCCTCATGCTCACCGAAAACGACGTCGCGAAGCTCCGGATCGGGGCGGCCACGCATCCCGTGACGAAGCAGACGCTCACCGCGCCGCAGCTCGTCGCGCTTCTGCGCGAGATCGCGCCCGCCGATGCCATCAGGCAGCTCGACAGCGGCGACTCGGCCAACTTCAGCTACGTATCCGACGACGGGGTGTTCTTCGCGGAGGCGAACCGGGAAGCCGGGAAATGGACCGCCTCCCTCAGGATCGATGACGACGCGCGAGCCAGGGCGCTCAGGGATGCGTTCACCGTCGTGGAGGAGCGCGCGCCGGTCGAGCAGGCGACTCCGCCAGAGCCGCATCCCAGTGCCCCACGCCCCTCTCCGTTCAAGCGACCCGCCGCGC
>JBGTMW010000181.1:0-1625 GCA_041743365.1 Gemmatimonadaceae bacterium | reverse complement strand
CCCCGCGCGTACCGCGCGATGGGGCCCGATGGCTCGCGACCGCCGTAGTTCAGCGCCGCGACGATCGCACTCTGCGTTCCCGGCACCGGCCGCCGGCTGTCGCGCCGCTTCTCGGCGCCGCGCGCCAGGTAGTCCATCTCGCCCGCGTAGCCGTCGTCGATCCAGCGATCGAAAGCCTCCGATGTCCCGACTTCCCCCAGCGTAGCGATACCCACGAGGTCGAATCCGAGGCCGAAGGCCTGCGCCCGGATCGCCTTCGAAAGCGACGCCTGGATGACGGGCGCCATCACTTTCGGGAGCCGACCCATCGGGCGTAGCGCTCGACCTCCGCGGCCGAGGGAACCGCATCGTGATCGCCAAACGCCGTGTGCATTCGCCAGCGCACGTAGTCACGCGCGGGGAGTGGGAGGAACGGAAATCGCCGGTACCAGCGCCGGGCGCGAAAGCGCCATGCGACACGCAGCAGGTCGACGCCCAGCGCGGGGCGGCGCAGTGCGCGGATCATGAGCTCGAGTGTCACGCGTGTCCAACCCATGAACTCAATCTCACGACGCGTCGATGCTCAATCAACTCATTGCGGGTATCGGGGCCGTTCTCGTGCTGGGCGCTTACCTGGCGCTTCAGCGTGGCTGGCTCGTCGCCGGGAACCGGTGGTACAGCGCCCTGAACTTCGTTGGCGCGGTGATGCTGACCTGGGTGGCCCTCGAGGATCGGAGGTGGGGATTCATCCTTCTCGAAGGCGCCTGGGCCCTGCTCTCGGTCCCGGGAATGTTGCGGCGCGGCAGCCTCCCCGAATCGCAGCCGACATGATGAACCGCGAGTGTCGCGGTGGTGTCCCGCTAATGCCCCGAGCCTTAACTTCCAGGGCTTCCCGACTGACTGGGAATACACCGAGCGAGAGGATCGCGGAGGTCAGGGCATGAAGGAAGGCGGTGCGTCGATGAGGCCCGTCGGGATCATCGTTGTCGGCGCTGACGCCCTGCTGGCGGTCAGGCCGGCCACGGCGATCCAGCTCTGGCACGCCTGCCTCGCTGCCGGTTACGACCTGGCCGTCCCGGCGACCTGGGGCGACGAGCTGATCGCGGCGGAGTGCCTGCGGGTGATCGGGTCGCATGCCGAGAGCGTGACGATCATGTGCAGCTGTCCCATGGTCGCCGGCGCGGTGGCAGCAAGCCCGGTGAGCGTCGCGAAGAACCTGGTGTCGTTCGTTGCACCCCCCGTCGCCACCGCGCGCTACCTCCATCGCGTCTACGGCGAGCGGCGCGTTCACATCACCTACGCCGGCGCGTGCCCGGCCGCCGGCGACAGCGCGATTGATGCCTGGCTGACTCCAGCCGAGCTGCTCGAGCGATTTTCGGCGAACGGGATCGAGCTGCCGACCCAGCCCGTCCTCTTCGAGTCGGTCCTGACACCCGACCGAAGGCGTCATCTCTCGGAGCCGGGTGGGCTCCCGACAGCGGCGAGTGCAGCCGCGCTCCCTCGACCGCGACTGGTGCGACAGGTAGATGAGGCGGACCTGGTCGGGGCTCTCGAGCGGCATCTCGCGAGCGGAGTCCGCTCCCTGGTCGATGTCGCTCCAAGGGTCGGGTGCGCGTGCGCGGGTGCGTCGCCGGAGCTGGCGACGA
>JBGTMW010000180.1:0-1804 GCA_041743365.1 Gemmatimonadaceae bacterium | reverse complement strand
GCTCATACCGCGTCCCGCCGGAGAGTCGCTGCCACCGGGAGCGAGGCGGCGCGCCACGCCGGGTAGATTCCCGCGGCGATCCCCGAAATGGTCAGGAGGCCCAGGGCGGTCCACGCAGACCGCGGCTGGAAGAGAAAGAAGTCGATCGCCATCGGCAGTCCGGGAAACGCGGCGAGAATGCTGTTGAGGTACCGCCCCGTCACCAGGCCGAGGCCGAGTCCGGCGATCGCACCGATGAACGATATGGCGACGCCCTCGATGACTATCTGCTCGACGACGTGCATGCGCGAGACTCCTATCGCGCGCATGACCGCGATCTCGCCGATCCGCTCCCCCACCGAGACGGTGACGAGCGTCGTGACGAGCAGGAATCCGACGAGGAGGCTCACAGTCCCGAGAATGAACGCGAGCTGCCGGAAGTAGCTCAGGCGCTCATCGACCTGCGCGATCGCCGTCGCCGTGGAGATCGCGTTCACCGCCGGCACGCGTGCTCCGATCCACTCTCGCACCTCCTCGGCATCGGCGCCCTCCTTCACGCCGACCATGAAAAGCGATACACGATCGCGTCGCGAAGAACCGTGCATCGCCTGGAGCGTCTCCAGCGGCAGCGCTGCCGCCAGCTGTCCGCGTGACAGGTACAGAAAGCGCGCCCGCCCCGTGATCGTCATCTCTCGCCGTCCCGAGAATCCGCGGAGCTGCGGATCGTACCCGACGGCGACATCCACCTCGTCCCCGATCCGTGCGCCGAGAGCGGCGAGCAGGTCATCGTTCGCGACCACACCCAGGGGAGTCAGTGGATCGGTTCCCTCCAGCAGCTCGTAGTCGCCCTGGTGCACGGGATCGACGCCAAGCCCCACGCTGGTCAGCGTGCCGTCGACGCGCGGAAAATGGAGCGACGCGCCGAGCACCGGGCTCACGACCTCGATGCCGGGATTCTCCCGCAGCACGGCGATGACGCCGCTGGCATTGCCGATCGTCGCATCGGTGTCGAAGGGGAGAGTTCCGCGCGGCGCCAGCCGGATCTCGAATCCGCGCGAAGTCAGGAGCGTCCGGAACGACTCCCGCATCCCGGTCGAGAGCATGACCATGTCCAGCAGCATGGCCGCCGAGATCGCGACACCCAGGATCGCGAGAAGCGTCCGCGACGGCCGGCGGCGCAGCGATGCGAGCGCGAGTGCGAGCCGCATCAGCGCCCGAACAGCGCGAGGGGTGGCGTTCGAACCAGACGCGTGCCGGCGATGGCACCGGCGGCAACGCCGAGCAGCAGCGACAACACCACCGAGAAGAGCAGCAGGTCGGGAGTGATGATCGCGAAGCGGAGCGGTGTGCGGTAGACTCCCTGATAGTGCGTGTTCACCAGCCACGCCATTGCGGCGCCCAGCGCGACTCCGATCGCGCTTCCGAGAAGCGCAACGAGCGAGGCCTCGAACACTATCGCCCCGAGCACCGTGCGCCGGGAGATTCCGAGCAGCCGCAGCGCGGCCACGTCGCGGCGGCGCTCCTCCACCTTGAGAAGCATGATGCAGAGAAGGAAGATCGCGCTCGCGAGAATGGTTATCACACCGATCGCCCGATGAAATCGACTCACCACCTGGAAAGTGCGCGAGGTCTCGACGGCGATGTCGGCCGAGCGGTGCGCTCGAAAGCCGAAGGCCGCGTCGTTGATCCGTCGCACCGCCTCGTCGATCGCGCCGCCTCGCGTCGTCGAGATCGCGAACCGGTCGACGCGGTCGCCATAGCCGGCGAGCTCCTGCAGCTCAGGGAGGTGCATGCGGATCCTGTACTCCGAGCGCGCCACCTCGGC
>JBGTMW010000179.1:0-5291 GCA_041743365.1 Gemmatimonadaceae bacterium | reverse complement strand
CGCTGGAACATGACGCCGTAGCGCCGTTTGACTGCGAGCAGCTCCCTCTCCGACTGAGTGGTGACCTCCTGCCCCTCGATGCGCACCGAGCCGCTCGCCGGCCTCTGGAGGCCGATCAGGGTTCGCAGCAGCACCGACTTGCCGCTGCCCGAGCCTCCGACAATGCCGAACACCTCGCCCGGGCGGATTTCCGCGTCGAGCCCGTCGTGCACGACCTGCTTGCCGAAGCGATTGACGATCCCACGGACGGAGATGACCGGTTCCATCAGATGTCGAGCTCCAGGAAGATCACGGCGAACACCGCGTCGGCCAGGATCACGAGGAAAATCGACTGCACGACCGCCGTCGTCGTCAGCCGGCCGAGTTCGCGCGATGAACCCCGCACCTGCATGCCACGGAGCGTTCCCACGAGTGCAATCAGCACCGCGAACACGGGCGCCTTGATGATGCCGCCCCAGAAGGTCATTTCCCCGATTGCGCCCTGCACGCGCTCGATGTACTGGCTCAGCGGAATATCCACGAGATACCACGAGAGAAGAGCCCCCCCGGCAAGTCCCATTGCATCCGCGAGTACGGTGAGCGCGGGGAGCGCGATGACGAGACCGAAGATGCGCGGCAACACGAGCACTTCGACGGGATCCATGCCGATGGCGCGGAGCGCATCCACTTCGTCGTTCAGCTTCATCGCCCCGATCTCGGCTGCGAAAGCGCTCCCCGAACGCCCCGCCACGATGATCGCCGTCAGCAGCACGCCGAGTTCCCGCAGCACGGAGACTGTCACCAGGTCGACGACAAAGATCTCGCCGCCGAACTTGCGAAGCTGCTGCGCCCCGATATAAGCGACGATCACGCTGATCAGGAATGCAATCAGCGCGACGATCGGCACGGCCGTCAGCCCCGTTTCGTAGACGTGCCGCACCACGGAGTTCAGGCGAAACCGTCTCGCGCTCCCGAAGATACGGCCGTAACCGGCGGTGACCGCGCCGACGAAGCCCACGAAATCCAGCGCGCCCTCCTTCGCCAGTACGGTGCGGAGGCCAAGCGCATGCAGGAGGCTGCGGATCCCGGAGGGCAACTCCGGCCCCGCCGGAGCTTCCTTTTCCCGGTCTGCCTCGATCCGCTCGAGGAACTCGAGCTGGGCAGGACGCGTGCCAGCCCATTCGACACGGCGGTTCGATTCCTGAAGTCGCCGCTCGACCGCGCGGAGCAGCCAGGCGCCGGTCAGGTCCATCTTTTCGATCCTGGCTGCGTCGATTTCGACGACCCCGCCCGATCCCTTCGCGACTTCATGCAGGCGCGGTTCGACGCCCGCGGCTTCTTCGACAGTCCAGCGGCCGCTCAATCTCAGGTGGCGTCGGCCGCCCTGATCCTCGACCTCGAAATTCAAGGCGTCGCCTCCACGAATCGCGATCGATGCTAGCAGGGTGAGTGATGCCGCGCATAACATGGGCGCCGGGAGGCACGCCTGGAAAACAGCGTACTGGAAGACGTCCTGCTGCTCTTGACCGCGACGCTCGCGGTCGTCGTAGGACTGCGTCGACTCCGCCTGCCGCTGATCCTGGCCTTCCTGATCGTCGGCATGGTGGTCGGGCCCCATGCGCTCGGCTGGGTCGCTGCGACGGAGACGACCAACACGCTTGCCGAGTTCGGCGTCGTCTTCCTGCTCTTCACGCTCGGTCTCGAATTCTCGCTGCCGCGGATGCTTGCGTCGCGCGGCGAGGTATTCTGGCTCGGCGGCATCCAGGTCGTCGCGACCACGACCGCGGCTTCCGCGATCGCCTGGGCTCTCGGCCTGCCGCTGGCGGTCTCGATCCTGCTCGGCGGCGCGGTCGCAATGTCATCGACCGCGATCGTGCTCCGGCAGCTCACGGAGCAGGACGAGCTCAATCGCACGCACGGTCGGCTTGCCTTCGGCACGCTGCTCTTCCAGGACCTTGCGGTCGTGCCCTTCCTCGCACTCGCGGGTGTGCTTGCCGCGCCGCAGGACCACTACGCAACGCTCGACATCGCCTTTGCACTCGGGAAGGCGGCCATCGCCCTCGTCATCGTGCTGGCCGCGGGGCGGTGGCTCCTGCGGCCACTTTTCCACGAGATCGCCTCGAGCGGGGCGCCGGAGCAGTTCACGTTTGCGGTGCTCTTCGTCGCGATCGGGTCCGCCTGGGCGACGCACGCCGCGGGCCTCACCTTTGCACTCGGAGCTTTCCTCGCCGGCATGATGCTGGCGGAGACCGAATACCGGTACCAGATCGAGGCCGGCATCCGGCCGTTTCGCGACACGCTGCTCGGGCTCTTCTTCGTGACGATCGGCATGCAGCTCGACGTGCCGGCGCTTTTCCGGCACCTGCCGGCCGTCATCGCGCTCCTCGCGGGGCTCATCGTGATCAAGGCCGCGATCATCATGCTGGCGGCGCGGCCGTTCGCGGGCGAGTGGTTCAAGGCACTGCGGACCGGCATCGTCCTGGCCCAGGGCGGCGAGTTCGGCTTCGCTCTGCTTGCGCTCCTCCTGCACAACCAGCTGGTTGGCGCCGAATACACGCAGCCGCTGCTCGCCGCGATCACGCTCAGCATGCTGATCTCGCCATTCCTGATCCGGCACAACAAGCGCATCGCGCGCTTCCTGCTCCGTGAAAGCGGGCCACTGCAGACGGGACTCGCGCGGCTCGAGGCCGCGAATCAGGCGCTCGCGCAGCGAGAGCACGTGATCCTCTGCGGATACGGGCGCGTCGGCCAGAACGTGGGCCGCGTGCTGGAGGGCGAGGGATTCGAATTCCTTGCGATCGATCTCGATCCCGTCCGCGTCCGGACCGCGCGCGCTGCGGGTGATGCGGTGATCTATGGCGACGCCTCCGAGGAGGGCCTGCTGCGGTCGGCCGGCCTCGATCGCGCGAGCGCAGTCGTCGTGACCTTCTCCGATCCGTCGCGCTCGATCCCGATCGTCCAGGCCGTGCGCCGACTGCGCGGCGACCTGCCGATACTCGTCCGGGCCATCGACGACACGCATCTCGATGCACTGCTCGAGGCAGGCGCGACGGAAGTGGTGCCGGAAACGCTCGAAGCCGCGCTCACCCTCGTGGCGAACACGCTGCACCGGCTGAACGTCCCGGCTTCGCGCGTCATCCGGACCGTGGGGGAGATCCGGCGCCAGCGCTACAAGTCACTCCGATCCGTTTTCGTGCGCGACGGCGCGGGTCGAATCGACGAATCAGGCACCTTCAGGGAAGAGCTGCACACGGTCGTGCTGCCGCCCGGCGCCTGGTCGATTGGCAAGAGCCTCAGGGACATCAAGAACCGGGGCGCGGAAGTGTCGGTCACCGCCGTGCGGCGCGACGGCATCGTCGGGCGCGATCCGGATCCCGACATGACGCTCCGCGAAGGCGACGTCGTCGTGCTCTTCGGCACGCCCGAAGCGCAAGAGCACGCCGAAGCGGTCTTGCTCGCGGGCTAGCGGAAGTCGATGTCCACGCTGCCCGAGCCCGTGTCGATGTCTCCGCGACCGGCGCCTTCCTTCATGCGCACGGTCCAGACGTCACCCCGTTCCTGCACGGTCGCGCCCGGCGCTACGACATCGACGCCTCCGCTGCCCGTATCGATGCGGATCTCCATCGACGGCTGAGTCGCCGAGCGCAGGCTCACGCTGCCGGAACCCGTGTCGATCCGAAGCCGTGAGGCCGCCGAGAGATCGCCCTCGATCTTGACGCTGCCTGAGCCTGTGTCCACAACGAGGCTCGTGACATTGCTGAGGTTCCGCGCCTGGACGGAACCGGAACCGGTGTCCGCCATGAAGGAGCCACTGAAGCCATCCACCTCGACGTCTCCGGAGCCGGTGTCGGCCGAGACGCTGCCCTTGCCGCCCCGTACGTCCACCGAGCCCGAGCCCGTGTCCGCCAGCAACTCGCATTCGCAATCCGTGATCTTCACCGAACCGCTGCCGGTGTCCGCAACGAGACGGCCGCGATGGCCGGTGACGATGACCTGGCCGCTGCCGTTATCGAGCGTGAAGTCGCCCTCGCCGCCCGTGGAGCTGAGAAGCCCGCTACCGCCGTCGAGCTTGAGCTTGCCGGAGTAGCCGTTGGCCGCGATCTCGCCAAAAACGTTGCTGACATCGAGCTTCGCGCCCGCAGGCGCGCGGATCAGCAGGTTCACGCGAACGACAGGTGCGTCGCGCTTGTCGCCGGAGAGGCGGATACGGTCGCCGAGATGCTCGACAAAGCTGATGTTCCACCACGACGAGGCGCCATCCGCCCAGTAGATTTTCGGGAAATGCCCTTTCGGCAGACGGACATCGAAGCGCGATCCCGCGCCGACGTCCGAGGTGCGGAAGTCGATGAGGCCGGCGAGCCGGTCCGCCTCGGCCTGCGATCCCGTCTCCACGGTCGTGGTCGTCGTGATGTGCACGCCGGGTGTCGCGCCCCGCTCGACCCGGATGTCGCCGATCAGGTTCCGCACCGCGAGGCCGTTGACGGACTCGGGCTTGTATTGCCAGGCGCGCGTCACCGTCGCGCTCGCGGCTCCGGCGGGGAGGCTCGCCGCGAGCAGAACGAGCGCGGCGGTGACGCGGAAAATCGTGGTCATCTTGACACTCCGTCTTGCGATTCGATCAGCTCGTCTCGTCGCGATAGCGACGCACCCACATTGCGGCTGCAAGCAGCAGCGCCGCAGCAAGGACGCCGAGCCACAGATCGGGCGAGGCATAGAAGTCCTGAACGCGGCCTTGCCAGTCAATCTTGCCGAGCCTCTCGGCCAGCGGGGCGAGACCGGTGATTTCCTCGCGACCTTCGTCCTGGCTGCTGTCGAGGATCTGGTACATGCCGAAGAGCCGGCCGACGATCAGGTCCTGGACAAAAGTCGTCTGAATGACGACGCGCTCGAGCACCCAGGCCGCGACGGGCGGCAGCACCGCCCAGAGAAACGGGGCGCGCGGGGCCCAGGCCGAAACCAGCATCAGGTAAGCGACGAGCGGCGCGTACCAGAGAATGGCGCTGACGCAGGCATTGAGCGCGATCAGGGCTCCGCCGGCCAGCGATTGCGGGGCGAGCCACAGCCCGGCGGACGCGCCGGACAGCGCGAGCTTGGCCATCAACCCGCCGCCCACGACGATCTGCGCAACGACGCTGCCCGCCAGGGCGACCAGAGGCACGACCACCGCGGCGGTCGCAAATTTCGACAAAACGGTCTCCGCGTCGGACAACGGCATCGACTTCCAGAACAGGACACTGCGATCGGCGCGGTCCGCATACAGGGAATCGATGCAATAGAAGAAGCAGATGATGCCCATCACCAGGAATACGATG
>JBGTMW010000178.1:0-1877 GCA_041743365.1 Gemmatimonadaceae bacterium | reverse complement strand
GCCGACGGTCGCGACCCCGGATCCGATCGCCGTCGCCCCGGCTCCTGCGCCCGCGCCACGCGCGATGATCGCTGCAGGGACCGCTTTGTCGCTCGCAGTTGGATCGCGCGTCTGCACGAGCAATCGCGTCGGCGACAAGTTCGTCGCCACCCTCAGCGAGGATGTGACGGGCACCAACGGCGCCGTCATTCCGGCTGGTACCCGCGCGGTCGTCGAGGTGGCATCGGTGACCCCTGCGTCAGAGGGAAACGACGCTCGCATCACCTTCCGGGTGCGGACGATCTCGACCGACGAAGGCGCCCTGGCGCCGGTAGGCGAGGCCATCCCCCAGGATGCGCTCGAGCAGGTTCGGGTCGAAGGCGGCTCGGATGCGAAGAAGGTGGCCGCGGGTGCGGTGGTCGGCGCCCTGATCGGTCAGATGATCGGGAAGGACACCAAGGGCACCGTGATCGGCGCCGCTACCGGAGCGGCGGCCGGAACGATCGCGGCGCGCGCCGGCGCGAAATACGACGGGTGCCTGCCGGCGGGAGGGCGGGTAAGGATGGTGCTGGCCGAAGGGCTGGTGGTCGGCTAGCCCCCGCCCATCAGCCGCCCACGACGAGCCTGGGGGCCGTACTTCTTCGCTTCCTTCATGGCCTTGAGGATGCTCCACACCAGCCTGCCGATCAGCGCGATCCCAAGGTAGGCCGCCATGTCCGCGAGGTTCATGATGATCTCGCGGCCGCCCATGAGGGTGATGGCGATGAAGTCGGGAACGCCGCCTGGAGAAAGGGTAAGGCTGATCAGGTTGCCGAGCGCGGCCCCGGAGAGCAGTCCAAGAATCCGCGGCGCCCACGGGTCTACAGCCGCCAGGTCGCGGCACACGCCCATGATGAGCGCGATCGTCGCGACCGTGACGATGACGTTGATCTCCCAGGTGTAGGTGCCGAGGCCGATCCCGAAGGCGGCCTGGTCGTTCATGACGGGGAGGAGCCGGATCCGATCGGGAAGGAATCCAAGTGTGGCCCCGCTCGCCGGAACGAGGTTCATCGCGATCTGCTTGGTGAGCGTGTCGCCAAGGGCGACGAGCAGGGCGACGCCACCGAACGCGGTGGTGGCCGTGTCGCGCGGGGCGACGATGAGAGTCTGGAGGGATTGCCGCCACCGGGGAATCGCCGGTGCGAGTGCGGACAACATGCTCATCTGGGGCGTCCTCCGGCGGCTTCGTCCAAACGGCGCACGTGCGCCCCTTCCCCGCTCCTCACCATCGACAACGCAGGGGTCATGCCTCGCCCGTGCGACGCACGATTACGCTCTTTGCCCGAGCCGCTGCGCCAGACCTCCGACCCCGCGCCGCGCCGGAGACTTCGGCTATTCTGGCGCGCGGTGCGACCGGCCGCTAGGGGCTTCCCTCCTCGTCGTTCATTGCCTCACGGCGAACGCTCGCCATGATCCGCTCCAGGTCGGCCTCGGCCCGCTCGCGCTCCTCCTGGGTCCACCCCTCCTGTCGACTTGCGGCACGGATCTGCTGCATCATCTCATCGATCAATGCCCGAAATCCTGGTCGCGCGCGACGATCGTCGGCGCGAAGCTTTGCGGTCGGCTCCGACATGCGGCCTCCTGAGAAGGGCTTCGGCATTATCCGCGCGGGGCCGGAGCAGCGCAAGCGGGGATGCCGATCCGGCGCGGGTTGACCGAGGTCGCTCGCCCCTGACATACTGCGGTCCGGGTCCTTCGCACGTCTCGTGCATGTGCAAATAGCACGAAGTCCTCGGTGCAGAGCATTTCAGTTGAACTCCCCTGGCCGCTGGTATCAGATGATCCCTTCGATTTTTCGTGCATCGTGCGGAGTGAGCGTCGTCATCGCCCTCGCGGCGTGCGCCGGCGATGCCGGCGAC
>JBGTMW010000177.1:0-12734 GCA_041743365.1 Gemmatimonadaceae bacterium | reverse complement strand
GACCCGAGACGCGCGTCACCCGCGATGGCGGCCCACTGAGCGCGAAGCTCGGGATATCGGTGCAAGCCTATCCGGGTGGCGGCCCGCGGGGCGGCGAGTCGACTCCCGCCGGCCTTCGGGTAACCGAGGTCTCGCCGACAGGCCCCGCCGCTGGCCTGCTCGACCCGCAGGACCAGTCTGACGTAATTATCGAGATCCTGGCGCCCGGCGGGCGCCGGCCGGTGAGGACGCCGGAGGACCTGACGACCGCCGTCAGCCGACTGAAGCCAGGGGATTACATCAGTCTTTATGTGCACCAGATCCGCCAACGGTCACCTCGCGTCGTCAACCTCCGAATCGGCGGGTGATCGGCAAGGCGTCCGCATAGCGCCCGCGCAAGGACCGACGAAGGGGGAGCGCGTACATTCATCTCCCAAGCGAAAGTGGCGGAACTGGTAGACGCGCAGGACTTAGGATCCTGTGGGGTAACCCGTCCGGGTTCGAGTCCCGGCTTTCGCATCCGACGTAGCGCTGGAGACTCGGGAGGGGCCAGCCGTCAAGGGCTGGCCCCATTTGCGCCCGACTATGGCTACTCCGTGACCAAGGTCGCGGACGGGGAACAATGGCCGTCACAGTCGGGAAGAAAAGACGCGCTGGCCACGCCACGCGCTTGTCCCCCCGATTATTCTTCGCTCTATGAACATCGAGATCACCACGAAGAAGAGCGAGGGCGTCGAGAGGCTCCTCGCTGTTTCGGTGCCCGTGGAGACGGTGCGGACCGCGGAGGACAAGGCAGCGCGCAAGTACGCGACCCAGGTGAGGCTCCCCGGCTTTCGACCCGGCAAGGCACCCCCGGCGATGGTCCGCAAGAAGTTCGGCGAGGCGATCCGCCAGGAAGCGCTTCAGTCGCTGGTCCAGGATGCATACCGCGAAGTGGTCGAGCGCGAGAAGTTCAAGCTCGCGGGGGAGCCGCACGTCCATGACGTCCACTTCGACGAAGGCAAGCCACTGACCTTCGAGCTGCACCTCGAGGTCAGGCCCGAGATAACCCTGGCGCGAACGAGCGGATTTCGCGTTTCCCGCGCGATGCCCGCGGTGGGCGAGGACAAGGTCACCGAGCAGATCGAGCACCTCCGCGAGCAGCGGGCGACCTGGGCGCCGCTCAGCGAACGCCCCGCGCCCGGCGACATGGTGACGGTGGAGCTTGCGACTTCCGACGACTCGGGGTCGATGCCCGAGGGGAAGGAATACCGGATCGTTCTGGGTAGCGGTCAGGCGCTCCCCGGAATCGAGGAGCTGATAATGGAAGCCACCCCCGGGCAGACGATCGAGCGCCCGGTACGCTGGCCCGATGACTTCCCGGACGAGGAGCAGCGCGGAAAGACCAAGACCGTGCGCGTGCTTCTTACCGAGGCGAAGCGCAAGAGCCTCCCGGACCTCGACGATGCGCTCGCGCGGGATGTCGGTGACTTCGATTCGCTCGACGCGCTCCTGAGGGCGGTGCGCGAGGATCTCGAGCGGCACGCGGAGCGCACGGCGGATGCCGATGTCCGCCAGAAGCTGATGGACGAGATCCTCGGGGCGAACCCCTTCGACGTTCCGCCGACGTGGGTCAACCAGCTCGTCAAGGCGTACGGCGAGGCATATCAGGTTCCGGCGGACGAGAGCGGACGTTTCGCGGACGAATTCCGCGCGATGGCCGAGCGCCAGGTGCGCCGCGACATGGTCATCGACACCCTCGCGGAAAAGGAGGGCCTCAAGGCGTCGGAAGCCGACATCGATGAGCGGATCGCCGAGGTCGCGAAGAAGCGGAACCAGGATCCGGGACAGGTATACGCATCCCTCCAGAAGGCGAACCGCCTTGGCGAGATAGAGCGCAGCATCACCGAGGAGCGCGTGTTCGCATGGCTCCTCGAGCGAAACACCGTTGAATAGCGCCGGATTCCTCCGGCAACCCGATCACGAGGACGACCAGTAATGCCGACGATCTATCCCCCGTATGTCATCGAGCGGTCCAGCCGCGGCGAGCGCACCTACGACATTTTCTCGCGCCTGCTCATGGACCGCATCATCTTTCTCGGAACCCCCATCAATGACGACGTCTCGAACATCGTCATTGCGCAGCTGCTCTTCCTGGAAGCTGACAATCCGGAGCGCGACATCCATCTCTATATCAACTCTCCGGGCGGGAGCGTTTCGGCCGGCATGGCCATCTACGACACGATGCACTGGCTCCAGTCGCCGGTGAACACGATCTGCATGGGGCTCGCGGCAAGCATGGGAGCGTTCCTGCTCGCGGCGGGCAGGAAGGGGCGACGGTCGGCGCTTCCCCACTCCCGGATCATGATCCACCAGCCGTCCCAGGGCGGGGGCGGTGGGACCGCCTCCGACATCGAGATCCAGGCACGCGAGATCCTGTACCTGCGCTCCAAGATGAACGACCTCATGGCGAAGCACACCGGCCGTCCGGTCGAGCAGATCGAGCGCGACACCGATCGGGACCGTTTCATGTCGGCCGAGGAGGCCAAGGAGTACGGAATGGTCGACAACGTGATAGCGCACCGCGGCGAGATCGTCGAAGCGGTCAAGTAGCCCGACAACCCCGGAGGCTTGTGAAAAACTTCACGAGCGGTCGGCAGTCATATTCTTGCTTGACGCGGTTCCGGATGCCCTGTTATGTGTCCGGAACCCCCGCCCAGGCAGTCACCTTCGAGCTGCGCCCCGACGCGCGTATCCGTCATGTCCCACGATAAACACCTCCGCTGCTCATTCTGCGGAAAATCGAAGGATTCCGTCCGGAAGTTCATCTCCGGTCCATCGGTCTACATCTGCAACGAGTGCATCGCTCTCTGCAACGAGATCCTCGCAGAGGACGAGGAGCGCGAGGTTGCGGAGGCGATCACCCAGGTCCCGTCACCGCGCGAGATCAAGGACGTCCTCGACCAGTACGTGATAGGCCAGGAACGGGCGAAGAAGGCGCTCGCGGTCGCTGTCTACAACCACTACAAGCGCATAAACTGCGCTTCGATTCGCGACGACGAGGTCGAGCTCGACAAGTCGAACATCCTCCTCATCGGTCCCACCGGCGTGGGCAAGACACTGCTGGCACAGACGCTCGCGCGCATTCTGGACGTCCCGTTCACGATCGCCGATGCGACGACGCTGACCGAAGCGGGCTACGTCGGCGAGGACGTCGAGAACATCCTGGTGCGGCTGCTCCAGGCGGGCGACTTCAACGTCGCCGAGTGCGAGCGCGGCATCGTCTACATCGACGAGATCGACAAGATCGCGCGGAAATCCGAGAATCCCAGCATCACCCGCGACGTATCGGGCGAAGGCGTGCAGCAGGCACTCCTCAAGATCCTCGAGGGCACCGTCGCTTCCGTTCCGCCACAGGGGGGCAGGAAGCATCCGCAGCAGGAATACATCCAGATCAACACCAAGGACATCCTGTTCATCTGCGGCGGCGCCTTCGACGGCCTCGAGAAGATCATCGAGGCACGCACCGGCCGCCGCCAGATCGGATTCACGAAGGAAGAGCTGGCATCGGGCAAGGCCAAGGTCGTGGCCAACAACCCGTTCTTCGAAGTCGAGCCGGATGACCTCCTGCGCTACGGCCTCATCCCGGAGCTCGTCGGACGCCTTCCGGTGTCGGTATCGCTCGAGTCGCTCGATGAAGACTCGCTCGTGCGGATCCTCAAGGAGCCGAAGAACGCGCTCACCAAGCAGTACACGAAGCTGTTCGACCTCGAAGAGGTGAAGCTCACCTTCGAGGAGACGGCGCTCAAGGCGATCGCCCAGAAGGCGATCAAGCGCGGCACCGGCGCACGCGGACTGCGGGCGATCGTCGAGGAACTGCTCACCGAGGTCATGTTCGACCTCCCCGGTCGCGACGACGTCGTAGAGGTCAAGGTCGCGGAGGCCACGGTCAACAACAAGACGCCCCCCCTCCTCGAGATCGCGCCGAAACGGCGGAAGAAGGAAGCCTAGCTGGCCACGAGCACTGTCCGAATCGAAGAACCGCTCGAGATCCCCGAGCGGCTTCCGGTTCTCCCGCTCCGCGACGTGGTGGTCTTTCCCCACGTCGTCATCCCGCTACTGGTCGGACGCCCGGCGTCCCTCGCCGCCGTCGACGCAGCGGTCGGCGGTGATCGTCTGCTCCTCCTCGTCGCCCAGCGCGTTGCAGACGTTCAGGACCCCGCGGCCGCCGACCTGTACCGGATCGGCATCATCGCGCGCGTACTCCAGGTCACCCGCCTCCCGAGCGGCGCGACCAAGGTTCTCGTGGAAGGAGTCGCGCGCGCGCGGGTGACCCGCTACGCCCCGACCGGCGGCGTTCTTCGCGCAACGGTCACGGCCGCCCCGATCGAGGCGTCTCCGACCGACAGCGAGCAGGAGGCGCGAGCGCGTCAGGTAATAGCGCTGTTCGAGGAGTACGTCGGGTTGCATCGTCGCATTCCGGGCGAGGTCGTCAGCCTCGTGCAGGGTGTCGAGACCCCGGAGCGCCAGGCTTACATCGTTGCGGCCCACCTGGGCGTCCGGCACGAGCTGCGACAGGCGCTTCTCGAGGCGGATATCCTCACGGACCTTCTCTCCATGCTCGGTGAGCTCCTCGCGGGCGAGCTGGACCTGCTTCGCCTGGAGCGGAAGATCGACGATGACGTTCGCGGCTCGCTGTTTCAGAACCAGCGCGAGTTCTACCTCCAGGAGCAGCTGAAGGCGATCCACCGCGAGCTCGGCGAGGAGGACGACGACGATTTCGACGAGCTCGAGCGGCAGCTTCTGGCGAAGGGACTTCCGGAGGCGATCCAGGTACGCGCCATCCGGGAGCTTCGTCGCCTCCGCAGGATGTCGCCACTCTCGCCCGAAGCCACTGTCGCTCGCGGGTTCATTGACTGGATCAACGTGCTTCCGTGGACGGAGCGCACCAACGATGCCATCGACGTCGAGCGCGCCCGACTAATACTCGATGAAGACCACTTCGGTCTCGAGGAAGTGAAGGACCGGATACTCGACTTCATCTCCGTGCTCGCCCTGGTGAGGCGCCTCGACGGCCCGATCCTCTGTCTCGTCGGGCCTCCCGGAGTGGGCAAGACATCCCTCGGCCGGTCGATCGCCCGTGCCCTGGGTCGCAAGTTCATCCGGATGTCGCTCGGCGGCGTGCGCGATGAGGCCGAGATCCGTGGACATCGACGCACCTACATCGGGGCGATGCCGGGGCGCCTGCTGCAGGCGATGCGGCGAGCAGAGGTAGTGAACCCCGTGATCCTGCTCGACGAGGTGGACAAGCTTGGCCAGGATTACCGCGGCGATCCGGCAGCGGCGCTGCTGGAGGTGCTCGACCCCGAGCAGAATCGTTCGTTCAACGATCACTATCTCGAGGTGGACTACGATCTCTCGCAGGTGCTGTTCGTGACCACCGCGAACTCGCTTTCAGGAATACCCGAGCCTCTTCGGGATCGAATGGAGATCATCCGCCTCGCCGGGTACCTGGATCAGGAGAAGATCGCGATCGCGCGCTCCTTCCTCATCCCGAGGCAGCTCGTCGCGAACGGGCTCAAGCCTGAGGACGTCCAGTGGAACGACGACGCAGTACCGGCGATCTTCCGTGCGTACACCCGCGAAGCCGGCGTGCGTGAGCTCGAGCGACGGATCGGCCGCATTGCGCGGAAGCTCGCACGGCGGCGCGCGGCTGGCGGTCCCGAGACGCTACCGTATTCGGTGTCGGCGGCCGACCTCCCGGAGCTTCTCGGGCCCGCCCCATTCGATCCGGACGACACATCGCTCGACGACAAGGTCGGCGTCGCGGCGGGGCTCGCCTATACGACGGTGGGGGGCGAAGTCCTGGAGGTTGAAGTGAGCTCGGTGATCGGACGTGGGAAGCTGCAGCTCACCGGCACGCTCGGCGATGTGATGAAGGAGTCCGCGAACGCGGCGCTGAGCTATGCCCGGGCGCGGGCATCTGCGCTTGGAATAGAGCGCGAGTTCTATCGCACGAAGGACATTCATGTGCACATCCCGGCGGGCTCGACGCCCAAGGACGGTCCTTCCGCGGGAATCGCGATTGCAACGGCGATCGTCAGCGCGCTCACAGGCGTCCCTGTGCGGGGTGATGTCGCCATGACCGGTGAGATCACCCTGCGCGGGCGCGTGCTCGCGATCGGCGGACTCAAGGAGAAGGCGGTGGCCGCCCACCGCAACGGAATATCGCACGTGATCATCCCGCACGGAAACATTCGCGACATCGAGGAGCTTCCCGCGGAGGTTCGCACCGGAATTCGCTTTCATCCGGTGCGGACGATGGATGAGGTGCTCGGAGTCGCGCTCCGCGCGGGGGCGGTTCCAGCGCCCGGAATTCCTGCCCGTGTCGCCGTCGATCCACGCGACCAGCCCGGCGGCGCCGCCGTAGCGCACTGATGGAGGCGGCGCCGGAGCGAGACCCCCTTGTGATCCGCGACCTCGCCTTCCTGGGCGGGATGGCGGCGCCGGGCGGGTGGCGACCGCCGCCGGGGCTGCCGGAGATTGCCTTCGCGGGTCGCTCCAACGTCGGCAAGTCCTCGCTGCTCAACCGACTGGTTCGACGCAAGGCATTCGCCCGCGTGAGCCGGACACCGGGGCGGACGCGCGAGATCAACTTCTTCCAGATAAACGATCAGCTCGTCTTCGTCGACCTTCCGGGCTATGGTTACGCGCGCGTCGCACGCGATCAGCGCGAGACATGGCGGCCCCTGATCGAGGGATACCTCCAGCGCAGCGAGAGGCTCCAGGGTGTGGTTCAGCTTCTCGACATACGACGCGAGGCCTCGGACGAGGATCGGATGATGCTCGAGTTCCTTGGCGAGCTGGGAGTTCCGACGATCATCGTGGTGACGAAGATCGACAAGCTCAACGCGCGCGAGGCGGCGCAGCGCGTCGCCGAGCTGACGCGCTCTCTCGCCTTCCCGGACGACCAGGTCATTTCCTTCAGCGCCGTGACCGGGGCCGGTCGCGATGAGCTCGCCGCGGCGATCGTCTCGCTCGTGGAGCAGCCGTCATGGAGGGTCGCATGAGGATCGCACCGTTACAGTGGCTCGCGCTGGCGGCGCTGTGGGGCTGCGCCGCGGGAGCGGCAGGAAACCCGGGAGAAACGCCATCTCCCCTGAGCACGGCCGCGCAGGACTCGCTCGCACCCGGCCTCGTTCCCGCGGGCTTTGGCAGCCTCAAGCAGGACGACATCTCGATCCGCCTTCAGCTCCGCGGCCTGCTCGTCAGGATAACGCCACTCGACGAGTCGGTGATCCGCGTGCTCGCGCCGGACTCGTATCGCTCGCTGCGTGAGCGACGCGAGAGCGAGCGCGACCGGATCGCGGCTCTTGCGGCGCGATACGGAGTGCGTGGCTTCAGTGTATGGTCGATCTCGTACTATGCCCTCGAGTCCGATGTACGATTCAAGCCGATGGATGTCGTGATCTCGAGCGTGGGGCGCGACTTCCGTCCCGTAGAGCTCATCCCCCTCACGACGGGATTCGGCGAGCACCGCCTCGACCAGCGCGACACGCAGAGCGCCCTTTACCTTTTCGATGACCTGGTCGACGTGAATCAGCCGCTGACGATCATGGTCGAGACGACCCGCAGCGCGGGTTGGGAGGAGACGCTGCGGCTGATCGAGCGCGAGCGTGCGCTCGTGCGGTCGCGCGCGGGCCGCATCGGCGGATGATGAGCGGGCGTCATCGTATCCTGAGGACGTCCTCCACCGGGCCTGCGTCGCCCGCGGCGAGCAGAGAGACGATCTCGCGCAGGGACGTTCGCTCGCGCGGCCATACGAACCGGAGGAGCGCCTCCTCGATCGACAGCCATTCCGAAGCGCGGTGCTCGGGCCCGAGCCGTACCTCGGCCGGCTCTTCCACGAAGGCGGCGAAAACCACTGCCAGCTGAACGGTCTCCATGGCGTGGAGGTAGAAGGGGTGGACCGTGATGCTGTAGAGGCGACTCACGTCGAGGCCGCTCTCCTCCCGGACCTCCCTCCTGGCCGCGTGCTCCGGCTTCTCGCCCTTCTCGATCCGCCCGTGGATCGTCTCCCACGCCCCCGGGCAGCGCGTGTCGGCGGAGCGCTGAAGCACCAGGACCCTCCATTCCGGGCGTAGCGGCCGAATGACGAAAACGTCGACCACGCCAGCGGTTATCGCCGTCACGCCGCCGCTGGCATTGACGGAGCGCGGGAGCAGTGGTGCGGAGCACGGCGCCAGTACCACGGAGCATGGATTGTCGACCAGCGTGCTCCCGAGGCTTCGGCAGAGGAGCTCAGGTTGCGACCCTTCGGCTCAGGAGGGTATGAAGTCGCGCGCTAAGGGCGCGCGGTCGGAATGGCTTGGTGAGAAAGTCGTCCGCCCCGCCCTCGAGGACCTTGACCTCGGAGTCCTCGTCGCCCTGGGCTGTCAGGATGATGACCGGAAGCTTCGCGGTCGCGGGCCGGGATCGGAGTCGGCTAAGGACCCCGAACCCATCGAGCTGGGGGAGGTTCAGGTCCAGCACCACGACGTCCGGCGCCCCACGGTCGATCTGATCCAGCGCCTGGATTCCGTTGCTCGCCTCGAGAACGTGAAATCCGTCGCGTTCCAGAAGCTCCTTCAGCACGCGCCGCAGGGGCTCCTCGTCTTCGACCACCAGCACCGTCTTCCCGCCCCTGGCGTGAACCTCGTCGATCAGCTGGAACGCCTCGTCGCGTACCGCCGGCGCGGACGGCCGCGTGACGGGGACAGTACCGTGTGAGCCGGAATTCCTGACCGGGCCCGGTGCGGATGTCCTTCGGGGCGCCTCAGTGCGCGAACGCCTGTGGTCGGGGGCTTCCGGTGCGGCCGGCATCTCCAGAATTCGGAGCAGCTCCTCGAAGCTGGTATCGCCGCGGACAGCGTGCTGGACTCCGGAATCCCAGAGCGACTTCATTCCGCCATCACGTGCGGCCTCCGCAATCCTGTCGCCGGAGTCGTTGGCGGATACCCGGCGCTCGAGCTCGGGAGTGGTGACCAGAACCTCGGTGATGGCCCTGCGCCCACGATATCCCGTCTGGGTGCATTCCGGGCAGCCCACCTCGCGATAGAGCTGGGTGCCGTCGGGCACCCAGCGCCGGAGCCGCTCGGGAACGGGATCGGTGACCGGCTGTCTGCACGCCCGGCAAAGCAGGCGGATCAGCCGCTGGGCCACTATTCCCTTCAGCGCGCCCGCCAGCTTGTAGCTCTCTATCCCGATGTCCACCAGGCGCGTCACCGAGCTGGCGGCGTCGATGGTGTGGAGCGTGGAGAGAACGAGGTGACCGGTCAGCGAGGCCTGCACCGCCGTCATCGCCGTCTCCTTGTCGCGGATCTCGCCGACGAGGACGATGTCGGGATCCTGGCGGAGGATCGACCGCAGTGCCGAGGCGAAGGTGAGACCCGCCTTCTCGTTCACCTGAACCTGGACGATTCCGGCAAGCCGGTACTCGACCGGATCCTCGACGGTGACGATGTTCACCTTCCGCTCCTGCGCCTGCCGCAGCATCGAGTAGAGCGTCGTCGTCTTTCCCGAGCCGGTGGGGCCCGTCACGAGGATCACTCCCTCGCGCATCTGCAGAAGCTGCTCGATCCGCGCTTTCTCATCGGGGTTGAGCCCGAGCGAGTCGATCGAAAGGACCGTGGAGCGCGCGTCGAGAATACGGATGACGATCTTCTCGCCGTGCGATGCAGGCAGCGTCGAGACGCGGAGGTCCACGTTCGCGCCGTTGACGGTGACGCGGGAGCGCCCATCCTGCGGTCGCAGACGGTCGGTGATGTCGAGCCCGGAGATGATCTTGATGCGCGAGACGAGCGGAATTCCCACGGCGCGCGGCAGCACCATCGACTGGCGAAGAACGCCGTCGATGCGGTACCGGATCGCGACCCCCGACTCCTCGGGCTCCAGGTGGATGTCGCTTGCCCTCGACGTTATGCCCTCGGCGAGGATGTGGTCCACGAGCTGAATGAGGGGCCGTGCGTTCGCGCTGTCGGCGGATAGCGCGATGTCGGTAGTCTCCTCGCTCGGAGCCTGCGTCTGGACGTCATACTTGCCCGCGACCTTCTGCAACAGCTTGTCTACCGCCGTATCGAGGCGATAGACCTCCTCGAGCCTGTCCGCGATCCGGATGGGAGAGGCGAGCTGCATCCGAACCGTTCGACCGGTCGCGAAGGCGAGGGTGCGCTCGCAGTCGAGATCGTGCGGGTCGGCGGTAGCGATGTCGAGAACGGAATCGGTGATCGCCAGGGGTAGCACACGGTACTTTCTTGCGAGCTGCTCGGGGACGAGCTCGCGAGCCGCCTGCGTTACGCTCATGACGTTCGCGATTCGCATACGGAAGCGCGCAGACAGCGCCTCGAGGAGCTGCTCCTCGCTGATGAGCTTCCGACGAACCGCGGTCTCCCAATAGCTGTCCTTTGCCTCGGCCCTGAGCGTCGCCACGCCTTCGGGCGCGATGAGGCCCTCCAGCGTCGGCAGCAACCATTCATCGCGAATCGGTCGTGGAGGCATCACGCTCCGGGGCACCTGGGGATGGGAACAAGCCCAAGATATCCCGCGAATCGTCGAGGCGCGCGCTCGGCACGATGCGCAGAGGGCCGTTTCGCGGCGCGAGGGCGACCGTCCGCCTGCATCACAGTATCCGCCAGAGGTCGCGCATCAGGTCGGCCGAGAATGTCCACCGCCCATCCCTGAAGCCGCGTGCGACATCCATGCGCAAGAGGTCGAAGAGCACCAGGACGCCCACGCCGGCGGCGGGGTACCAGCCATTGTCGGACCGTCGAAGTGGCACCGGGTCGTCGATGTACGCGAGGTGGAGGAATGGAGCGAGTGTTGCCGTCCCGGGCGCGTTGCCGAACCGCCCGAGCCTCACGGTTGGAAAGGGCACCGGAGAGCGCCACTCGACGCGCTGCCCCAGGCCGATCTCTCCCACCAGCTCGTGATACCGATAGCCCGGTGCGCTGACCGGGCCACCAAGGTAGACGAGGTGCTGGGCCGGTGCGTCATTTGTTCCCGCGTCCACCAATCCAGCTGTGGTCCGCATGACGAGGCGGTGTGACCCGATCGGCCTCTCCATCCGCAGGTCGGCGTACGCGCGCATCAGGCGCACCTTCTCAGGGGCAGAGCCAGCCGCGAGGAGACCCCTCTCGCTTAGCTCGGCCCCGCGCACCTCGATGCGCCCGCCCAGCCAGAGCCCGAACGCCGCGGGCAGGAGCGGGCGCTCGACGGCAAGAGCCACCTGGTACGCCTTCGCTCGCATCGCCGGGAGAGTCGCCTCGAATCGCCCGAACGAGGGGGTCGCGTTCACGCTCAGCGAGTCATGCCTCTCGACCGCTCCGGCGATGCTCCACGAGGCGCCGAGGCGCTCCCCCAATTCGATGCGGAGGCCTGCGCCGCGCGTGTCGAAGGGATCGGTGTAGTCGCTGCCGAGCTCCTGGGCGGCAAAGCTGTTCCGGAGCAGCGATACCTCGGCCACGTCGCCTGCATCGCGGTATTCGCGATACGCCGACAGCTCCACCGACGCGCCACTGGCGCGCGACAGCGAAAGGGCGATTCGACCCTTGGCTTCCTCGTCGTCGAACCCGAAGCGGCCGCGGCCCGTGAACGAGACGCCGAGGCCCATTCGCCTGGTGAGGCCGGCGCCGATCGCAAGTCCTTCGACCCGGTTGAAGCGAACGAAGTCGGAGATGGAGCGCGCGGACAGGGCCGTTCTTCGAACCCGGGCGAGCGCCTCGGCGCGCACGAGCTGGCGGGCCTCTTCCTGCACCGCGCGAATGGTCTCATCGCTGGAAGCACGGACGTCGTCGGGAAGTGAATCCAGAATGCGCCCGCCCCACCGGTGGCCGGCGAGCACCGACGGCTGGGCGATGACTATCTCCGGCCCGCGAAAGAAGACTGCCGGAATTCCCGTATTGACGGAGTAGTCGGTGATTTCCCAGCGACCGCGGATGATGCCGCGTGCCGGATAGTCGAGCCATGACCCGGTACGCACGATCTCGATCTCCTGGCGGCTGGGCAGCCAGAAGCGTCCCTCGATCAGCGCGTTCTCGAGCACGATCGAAATGTTCTCGAGCTGGCGATCGAGAAAGGCGGCACGCGTGAAGCTGAACGCCATCCTGAGGACCTCGCCCGTTTCGCGATCGATGAACACAGCGCCGATGACCCGCGCTTCGCGATCGTCGCGCGGTCGGACGCTCACGCGATAGGCCTCGACCGAACGGTTGCTCGTCCTTATCCGGAGCGAGTCGGTGATGGCGAAGTCGTACTCGGCTGCTCCCTCGCCCGAGAGTGGATGCGGCACGTCGCTCACCTCGTCCCCTTCACCGAGCCTTATGATGCTCGGAAAGTTGTTCTGGACGATGCCGAGGTGGTCGCGATGGTAGTTGATGTCGGTGGGCAGGAGCAGCGTGTCCCGACGGCCGACGATCCGCTGCTTGCTCAGGTCGGGCGCGCCCCAGTAGACTTCCAGCGCCAACTCGTCCGCCTTGACGATCCTGGGCGGCTCGGGGAAGCCTTCGCCGAGCTGTGCGAGGAATGTGAGGTATCCTCGAGCGGACGCCCTGTAGTCAACCAACCCTGTGTCCGCGAGCTGCTGGGCGCGTCGTTCGGTCGCGCGGGCGACGAGCGCCAGCGTCCGATCATCATTCCACGTCTGCGCGACGACGGTGCCGGGAACCAGCGCCGCCACGGCGATGCAGCACGCGGCCATCCGCGCCGCGAGGAAGCAAACCATGATGCGCGAATATCGCCGG
>JBGTMW010000176.1:0-4879 GCA_041743365.1 Gemmatimonadaceae bacterium | reverse complement strand
GCTGTCGGCAGCGACTCTGGCGTCGTGGGAGGGCGTTGCGGGGCTGGCGGAGAACGACTTCGAGGTCGAGGTAGCCAGGCGGCATCCGCCGATAGCCTCGGCGCTCGCCGCCGCGCGCGCGCAGAAAGTCCCGATCGCGCAGCTCAGCGGCTCGGGATCGACGGTCTTCGTGATTTCGGGGAATCCCCCGATCGCTCAGCCAGGCAAATCCGGATCGACGATGTCTGCGACTCAGGTGATGAAAGGTGCGTCCGGCCTGCCCGGCGGCGGGTTCACGAAGATAGTCACGGCAACCGTCGCGTCCGTTGAGGATGTCGAGCTGTTCTAGTAGGTTACGGGGCTCTGCCCCTTCGTCCAATGGCAGGACATCGGTCTTTGGATCCGAGAATGGTGGTTCGAATCCACCAGGGGCAACTGGAGTCAGCGGCGGCAGGAGTGATGCGCGACAACTCGTGCCGACTGGTTCACGCGTGCCCCTGCCCACCCGGCTTCCGTCTCCGCCACAGTCTACTTATCTTCTCAGGCTCTAATGGACGGCCTGTCGGTACCCGCGCATGGCTTCAAGCTCCTCTCGGGAACGGGCAACCGTCCGCTGGCCGAGGAGATCGCGAGGCAGATCGGCGTCGATCTGTGCAAGACGACGGTGTCTCGCTTTTCCGACGGCGAGATCTTCGTCCGGATCGACGAGAACATTCGCGGGCAGGACGTGTTCATCGTCCAGCCGACGAACCCTCCGGCGGAGAACGTGATGGAGCTTCTGCTCCTGATCGACGCGGCCCGCCGGGCATCTGCTGCGCGGATCACATGTGTAATGCCGTACTACGGCTACTCGAGGCAGGACCGGAAGGACCAGCCGCGAGTCGCGATCGGCGCCAAGCTCATGGCCAACATGATCGAGGCGGCGGGGGCGGACCGGGTGCTGGGGATCGACTTTCACCAGCACCAGCTCCAGGGGTTCTTCGACGTTCCGGTGGATCACCTGTATGCGGCACCGGTACTCGTCTCGCACTATCGAAAGAAGCAGTTGCGCGACCCGGTGGTGGTCGCGCCTGATGTGGGATCGGCCAAGATGGCGCGCGGCTACGCGAAGCGGCTCAACGGGACGCTCGCGATCATCGACAAGCGCCGGCCGAGCCCGAACGTGTCGGAGGTGTTGAACGTCGTCGGTGAGGTCGAGGGGAAGGACTGTCTGATCCCCGATGACATGATCGACACGGCGGGAACGGTGACGGAGGCAGCACGAGCGCTGAAGGAGCTGGGGGCGCACGACATTTATGTCTGCGCGACCCATGCGCTGTTGTCCGGACCCGCGGTCCAAAGGCTCAAGGAAGCGCCGATCAAGGAAGTGACGGTGACCGACACCGTGTTGATCGCGCCCGAGCGCCGGTTCGACCGACTGAAGGTGCTTTCCGTCGGGGAGTTGCTGTCGAAGGCGATCAAGTACACCCACGCCGAACAGTCAGTGAGCTCGCTGTTCGAATGATGAACGTTCTGGAGAGTGTATCATGGCAACCGCAAATCTGAGCGCTTCCGTCCGTACCGAACGCGGGAAGGGGGTCGCACGCACGCTGCGCCGCGAAGGGCAGATTCCCGCCGTCATTTATGGAAGTGCGCGTGAGGCGCAGTCCCTCGCGATCAACGAGCGGGACCTCGACCGTCTCCTTCAGACGATCGCCGCGGAGAGCACCGTAATCGAGCTCGCCGTCGATGGCCGCTCGACCAAAACGCTGATCCGCGAGATCCAGCGCCACCCGTTCAAGCGCCAGATCCTGCATGTGGACTTCCAGGAGCTGGTGGCAGGCGAGAAGGTGACTGTGAGCATCGCGATCGTCCTCGTCGGCACGCCCGAGGCCGTGAGGCTCGGCGGCGGCGTCATGGATCAGGTGCTGCGCGAAGTCGAGATCGAGGTGGACCCGTCGAACATCCCGAATCACATTGACCTCGACGTGTCGCACCTCGAGATGGGGCACTCCCTGCACGTGAGTGACCTCGTCATTCCGGAGGGCGTAGCGATCCTCGACGATCCCGAGACGACGATCTGCGTGGTCGGCGTGCCGCGCGCGATCGTGGAGACTCCCGCCGCCGGTGTCGAGGCGGTCGTCGACGAGGTCGCCGAGCCCGAAGTCATCCGCGCCAAGAAGGACGAAGACGAGGAAGAGTCGAAGTAACGCTCGTTGCCCGAATGAAGTTGATCGTCGGGCTGGGCAACCCGGGGCGCGAGTACGAGCGCACCCGTCACAACGTCGGCTGGTGGGTTCTCGACCACCTGGCCGACGTTTGGCGTTTCGAGGGGTGGAAGCGCGACGCCAGGGCGCACGCGGCGACGACGCGCATCGACGGGCAGCTCGTCCGCCTGCTCAAGCCCCAGACGTTCATGAACCTCAGCGGCGAGGCGATCACATCGTACCTGCGTCGCCCCTTCTGGTCGGCGGCGACGGACATGCTTGTGATCGTGGATGAGGTGGCGCTGCCGCTCGGGACGTTCCGCATACGGGCGAACGGCAGCGCCGGCGGGCACAACGGCCTGAAGAGCATCGAGCGCGCCGTGGGCGGGCGGGAGTACGCGCGGCTGCG
Source organism: Gemmatimonadaceae bacterium (assembly GCA_041743365.1). Classification (GTDB taxonomy): domain Bacteria; phylum Gemmatimonadota; class Gemmatimonadetes; order Gemmatimonadales; family Gemmatimonadaceae; genus JANPKQ01. Next base: position 2,305 of record JBGTMW010000176.1, on the reverse strand, counting down.
GATCGGGATCCAGCCGGAGGATGAGCGGATGCGCGGGGATCTGGCGGACTACGTGCTGCACCCGGCGAGCAGCCGGGAGCGGGAGGTGATCGTTGGGCTCATGCCCAGGATCGAGGAGGCGGTGGGCGTGTGGAGGCGGGAGGGAGTTTTGGCGGCGATGAACAGGTACAACGTCAGGGAGAGGAAGGACCTCGAGGAGAGGGAGTGAGCGGGAAACGGAGTGGACGGTCGTCAGTGGTCAGTCATCAGTCCTCAGAGCGATCCATCGAAGCGTGTGCAGGAGGGGCGGCATCATCTGCCCGGACGCGTCGAATGAGGCCGGTGAGCATTTTCTTGATCTCTTTGACCTCGCAATGAAGTTCGAGATACGTCGAGCGTTGGATCACTGCCAGATCCGCTGCGAGGATGAGGTGGTATTCGAGCTCGAACGCTGACGCAATCGCCATCTGAAGGAATCGCGCGAACTCTCGTCTCGTAGCGTGCCCACAGCCCTCGGCGATGTTGGCGGGGATTGACGCCGCGGATCGCCGAAGTTGCGGGACGAGTCCGGGAAAATCACTGCGTCGTACACGCTGCGTCGCTCGATAAACTCGCAGCGCGAGCGTATGCGACTTCTCCCAGACCTTCAGCCCACGGAAATCCTGCATGTCCGCCCCGTCAAACAGACATCGATGCTTCGACGAGGGACGTAATGCATAACCCGCATCGCGCGGCTCGTTACATTTCGCGGCACCAGACGACACTCAGCTCACAGCATGAGCGGATGCTGACGACTGATCACTGATCACTGACGACTGTCACCTCCGTTTCCCGCTCCCCTTGGCTGCTGACGACTGCCACCTCCGTTTCCCGCTCCCGCCCTCCCCGCTCCCCATGCTTTCCCTCGGAATTGTCGGCCTCCCCAACGTCGGAAAGTCGACGCTCTTCAACGCACTTACCGCCGCGAAGGCCGACGCCGCGAATTATCCGTTCTGCACCGTCGAGCCCAACGTCGGGATGGTGGAAGTCCCCGACGCCCGGCTGCCGAAGCTCACCCAGATCGTCCAGCCGAAACGGACGCTGCCCGCGGTCGTGCAGTTCGTGGACATCGCCGGCCTCGTGAAGGGGGCCGCTGAGGGCGAGGGGCTCGGCAACAAGTTCCTGGCGAACATCCGCGAGACGGACGCGATCATCCACGTGGTCCGCTGCTTCGAGGATGAGGATGTCACTCACGTCATGGACGGAGTGAATCCCGTTCGTGACCGGGAGGTGATCGAGTTCGAGCTGGCGCTGGCCGATCTCGGAACCGTCGAGAAGCGGTTGGATCGCACGCGGCGCGCGGCGCGCACGGGGGACAAGGAAGCACTGACGGAGCTTCCGGTGCTGGAGCGTGCATTCTCGTTTCTCGGAGAGGGGCGGGGTTTGTGGGAGGCGAAGCTCACGCCCGATGAAGCAGCTCTTCTCAAGCCGCTGACGCTCCTCACGACAAAGCCCGTGCTGTATGCCGCTAACGTCAGCGACTCCGAGCTTACCGGCGACGAGGGTCCGCATCTTCGCGCGCTGCGCGAGGCCGTCGCGAAGAGCGGCGAGAATGCGCAGGTGGTCCCCTTCTCCGCAAAGATCGAGGCCGAGCTCTCGGAGCTTCCGCCGGAGGATCGCGTGGACTTCCTGGCGTCGCTCGGGCTCGAGTCGGCCGGTCTGGATCGGCTCATCCGCGCAGGGTATTTCCTGCTCGGCCTGCGCACCTACTTCACTGCCGGTGAGCAGGAGGTTCGCGCGTGGACGATCCATTCGGGCGACACCGCTCCGCAGGCGGCGGCGGTCATCCACACCGACTTCGAGCGCGGATTCATCCGCGCCGAGACGGTCGGTTACGATGACTTCGTGGTCAATGGCGGGTGGAAGGGAGCGCGAGAGCGCGGTGTGGTACGCTCCGAAGGCAAGGAGTACGTCGTCCGTGACGGAGACGTTCTGCTGTTCCGCTTCAATGTCTAGTCACGCCGGTCGCATCGTTGGCATCGTGCGTGGCCGCAGGTGAAGGCAGCGTCACACGGCGCTGCCATCGGCGCTGAACAGGTGCACGTGGGTCGATGGGACGTGCACGCCGATGACGTCGCCCACTTCCGGCGGTGCTTCCCCCACAACGGCCGCCAGGAGGCGGTGAGGCCCCACCTCAATGTGGATGTGGCTGGTGCCGCCGAGCCGCTCGACGAGCACCACTCGCCCCGTCAGCGTGGCGGGATATGCGCCGGCGCTCGCGCCCGCCGCCGCGACGATCCGCAGATCCTCGGGCCTCATGCCCATCGTCCGCGCATCGCGGGCCGCG
>JBGTMW010000175.1:0-6044 GCA_041743365.1 Gemmatimonadaceae bacterium | reverse complement strand
GGCATGTTGTTGCCCCCGCCCTTGGTCGCGAGCGTCACCGGGTCGAGCGCCCAGAAGCCGCTCTCCATGTCGGAGGCGTAAAGCGTGTTACCGGAGAGCATGACTCCCCAGGTGAAGGTATTCGCATCTCCTCCCGGTTTTGCCTGCGTGACGCGGCTCGACATGTCGCCCGTGAGCGTGCCCGACACATCCACGGCGATCACGCCGCCGTTGTAGTACGCCGCGTAGAGAACCTGGCGTGGCTCATCCATCCAGAAGTTGTGCGCACCGGCGCCCGACACGCGAATGAAGCCGACCTCGGTTGGCGCCGCGAGGTTCGACACGTCGACGATGTGAATGTCGCCGGAAGCCGAGCCCCCGATGGTCGCCGGCCCTTCCTGACCGATGAACAGGTACCGCTTCTCGCTCGTCACCGGATTGTGGAACCACCATGAGTTGTGAACCTGCGCACCTCCGGGGACGCCGTTGTCGCTCGTGACGATCGACGACGCCAGCCGCGGATCGCTCGGCGATCCACCAGCGCGCCCATTGCCGACGTCGTAGATGAGCATCCCGCTGTTCCACGCGCTGACGAAGGCGAGTCCGTCGCGAACGAAGGTGTCGTGAATGCCGTAGTTCGCGGGGATCGGCACCGTCGCCACGAGCGTCGGTTCCGCCCCGTTCGGGCCGGGATCAGTCGGGGAATCACCGCAACCGGCGATTACGCCGCCGGCGAACAACAGTGCGAGAGCATTGAAGCGCAGCATTGATTGGAACCTGGTGGTTGGACTGCCGAAACGGGCCGCGGACGAACGCGGAGGACAGATGCGAGGAAGAGCGTCGGCTCGGTCCGGCTCACGAGAAATCGTATGGGTGGACACCACAATACGCTGAAGAGTGCGGGCGAAGTCAGTGCGAACGATGGCCTGGCATCGGCGGCGCCGCCAGCACGCCGTAGCGCCCCATGCGATGACGGTGGCCTCCCCAGGTCGCCGCGATCCCCAGGGTTGCCGAGCTCGTGCGGTTCGAACCGTAAGTCGACTGGACATCGAAAAAGCCGTCACCGGTCAAGGCGACCCGGCCGAGCGTCCCCTCGATGAACGGCACGATCCGCAGCTGCCGGACCGGCACGACGACATCGTGCGCCAGGCGAACAGTATGGAGCGTCCACCTCGTCATCCCGAGAATGGAGTTCTCAATGTGCGGCCGTCTCGAACGGAAGGGATCAAAGAGCCGCTCCTCTTCCGGACGGTCGGTCTGCTCGAATCGATAGGCAGTGCTCCATCGCCCCCGACGCAGCATTCCTTCAGCGAGCACCGACCCGAATACGAAGAACCCCCCGAGCTCCGACGTGCGCGCCCACTCTGCGAGCGCGTATCGCTCTCCCCATTCGGTTGCGTCGTGCCACCGGGCCGAGAGCGAGCGCTTGTCGGAGTCGCCGCCGGCACCGGGGCGATGCTCGGGCGAATGCACATCGGCGAGCGATCCCTGAAACTCGAGAGCTGCGAGAGGTCTTATCGTCGCCCTCGCGCTCCATGAATCGCCGAAGCGCCACCCGCCGCCGGCGCTTCGCAGCAATGGCCACTGTCCTGGTCGCTCGGGCTCGTCGCCGTTGAACACCGCGGCCTCGAGCGTGACTGGCCCGGCGTCGTACTGGAGAATAGCCACCGCGCGCTCGAGGATCTGGGCCAGGTGGTGATTGACCGGATACTTGAGCAGCGGTCGGACCATCGGATCGTCGGTGCCGAAGGGCACGAATCCCTTGCCGATCACGATCGCGGCGCGCCCGCTGCCATCGAGCGATCCGAGGAGGTCGATGGCAGCGATGTTCAGCTCATGCACGAACGTATGCGGGTGTCGCCGATCCACGAATCCCTCACCCCAGGCGCCGACGGTGAGCTCGCCCCCGGGCACGGTGAGCCCTTCGAGGTTGATCGTGGCAGTGAGCCGAAGGCGCGAGTCGAGTGCAGTCACGCCGGCCATGAGCGTCGTCTGGACGACGCGGATCTCGGTCAGGGGACCGCCGTAGGGCGTGGGGTCTGCGCGGGTCGCTGCCGCCACGGCGTGCGCCATGGGAGACACCCGGATGCCCGACTGGGCGGGAAGCGCCGCGGCACTCCCGCCCAGTGCAAGTGACGCGACCAACACGCGTCGCACCACCGAATCGATTCCAACGCAGACCGCTCCAGTCGCCACCGGGGAAGTATGCCGCGACGCGCGATACCGCGGCAAGCACGGATCCCACGACCTTGATCTTGATTCGTCCGGAATTCCGCTCCTTATTAGCGCATGCTCATGCTGCCGCTGACGCCGCAACCGCACCTCTCCTCGACAGGTGTTGCTTCACCGGACCTCGCCCGCCACCTGCGATGGCTTTCCCGCATCCTGGCACTATCGACCCTCGTACCATGGGCGGCCCCCGGGGCCCAGGATTCGCCCACCGGCGCTCTCCGCGCGAGCGACGCAACGTTGATTGCGGTGATTCCGCGTCCCGTCAGCGTGACTCCGGGCTCCGGTCACTTCCGGCTGACGTCCCGGACGGTGATCTGGACGGATGCTTCGAGCGCGGCGGTCGGGCGGCAGCTCGCTCGATACCTGGAGCCCGCGACGGGGTTCAGCTTTGCAGTGCGGATCGGGGGAAGCGTCCCGGCGAACGCGATCGTGCTGCGGCGCGACGCCGGCCTCCGCCGGCTCGGATCCGAGGGCTACACGCTCGGGGTTCGATCGACCGGGATCACGGCTCGCGCGCCGGACGCGGCGGGGCTGTTCTATGCGGTGCAGACACTGCGTCAGCTCCTGCCGCCGGAAATCTTCCGCGAGGCGCCGGTGACGGGGGTCGAGTGGCGAATCCCGGTTGTCGCGATCGAGGACTCGCCGCGATTCGGCTGGCGTGGCGCGCACCTCGACGTCGGCAGGCACTTCATGCCGAAGGAATTCGTCAAGAAGTACATCGATCTTCTGGCGCTGCACAAGCTCAACACCTTTCACTGGCACCTCACCGAGGACCAGGGTTGGCGGCTCGAGATCGAGAAGTATCCGCTACTGACCGAGGTCGGGGCGTGGCGCCGTGAATCGCTCGTCGGGCGTCAGGGAAGCCAGCGCGACACGACGCAGTGGCTGTACGACGGCGAGCGGCACGGAGGATTCTACACACGCGACGACGCGCGAGAGATCGTCGCGTATGCGCAGGCACGGCACATCACGGTAGTCCCGGAGATCGAGATGCCGGGACACGCACTCGCAGCGATCGCGGCGTATCCGGAGCTGGGTGTGACGGGGGAGAAGCTGGAGGTCGGCCGGCGCTGGGGAATCTACAGCGACATTCTGAATGCCGAGCCGAGCACCGTGGCGTTCATGAAGGATGTGCTTGCCGAGGTCCTGGAGGTATTCCCGAGCCGTTTCATCCACATCGGCGGCGACGAAGCCGACAAGGCGAAGTGGAGGACGAGCCCGCGCATCGCCGCGCGCATCGCGGAGCTCGGATTGAAGGATGAGCACGAGCTTCAGAGCTGGTTCATCCGCCAGATGGATGACTTTCTCTCCGCTCGCGGGCGGCGACTGGTCGGCTGGGACGAGATTCTCGAGGGAGGGCTCGCGCCCAACGCGACGGTGATGTCATGGCGCGGAACGGACGGTGGAGTCGCGGCTGCGCGCGCCGGCCACGACGTCGTCATGGCACCGACGAGCCACACCTATCTCGACTACTACCAGTCGCAGGCCATAGATGCCGAGCCGATAGCGATCGGAGGGTTCCTCCCGCTCGAGCGCGTGTACTCCTTCGATCCGATGCCGCCGGAGCTCGAGGCCCGTTTCGCGAGGCACGTGCTCGGAGGGCAGGCGCAGGTATGGACGGAGTACATGAAGACGCCGAAGAAGGTCGAGTACATGGCGTTCCCGAGGCTCACCGCACTTGCCGAGGCGGTATGGACGCCGGCGGCGCTCAAGGACTACGCGAATTTCCGGGCTCGACTCGACGTACATCTCGCGCGACTGTCCGCACTGGACGTTAATTTCAGGCGGCCGGAGCCCGCGACGAATCCCTGACGTCGCAGTCTGCTCCAGCGGGCTGTAACCGATGTACCGCGCCTGCTGGCACACCGCTCTGGCGAAGGCCGCGCGTGGGATTCATGTTTGGGCGCGTTGCCCCGAGGTCCCCGCACCGTGGAAAAGCAGATCGAGCCAACCGACCGTCTCTGGAGCGCGCTCGCCGACCGGTACCGCCTCGAGCGGGTTCTGGGCCACGGCGGCATGGCGACGGTTTATCTCGCCGAGGACCTGAAGCATCATCGGCCGGTCGCGCTCAAGGTCCTCGACGCGGAGATAGGCGTCGCCCTCGGGCCTGCGCGTTTTCTTCAGGAGATCGAGATCGCGTCGCGCCTCGCGCATCCGCACCTGCTTCCCCTGTACGACTCCGGGGAAGCGGGAGGGCGGCTCTATTACGTCATGCCGTACATCGAGGGGAGCACGCTTCGCGAGCGGCTCCGGCACGAACGGCAACTGCCGCTCGATGATGCGATCCGGATCGTGTGCGATGTCGCTGACGGGCTGAGCTACGCCCACGGCCACGGTATCGTCCATCGCGACATGAAGCCCGAGAACATCCTGCTCCAGAGCGGGCGGGCAATGGTCGCCGACTTCGGGATTGCCCGCGCCATAGTCGCGTCGGCGACTGCGCCGGCCACGGAGACGGGGGTAGTGATAGGCACAGCCGCGTACATGAGCCCGGAACAGGGAAGCGGCGAGCAGGAGATCGACGCACGGAGCGACGTCTATTCACTGGGCGGCGTCCTCTACGAGATGCTCGCCGGCGAGCCACCGTTCTCAGGGCCGACGACGCAGGCGATCATCGCTCGCCACCGCAGCGAGCGCGTGCCGTCGCTCCAGATCGTGCGACCGGGCATTCCCGCCGAAGTGCAGCAGGTCATCGACACCGCGCTCGCCAAGGTACCTGCGGACCGTTTCAGGTCGGTGGACGATCTCTCTCGCGCGCTGCGCGGATCCTCGACCGGCGGACGCGCCCCGCGAGGCAGGCCCGAACGACGCCGCGCCGGGCGGAAGAGGTGGCTCATCGCGCCCGTCGTCGTACTGGCGCTTCTCGGAGCGGTATACGCCGCGCTGCAGTTGATGGATGGCGGGCTGAGCGAGGACGACTGGCTCCTGGTCGCCGATTTCACCGGTCCCCCGAGCGATCCGCGTCTCGCGGACGATGTGCGCCACCTGGTGACGGATGCGTTCAGGCAGTCACGTTTCATCCGGGTCTTCGAGCGACGCCAGCTCAACGAAGCCATGCGAAACGCATCGGTTCCGGAAACTACGTTTGTCGACGCGGTCCTGGCGCGTCAGCTCGCGGTACGAAGCTCGGTTCGCGGCGTGCTGATCGGCAGCGTCACGCAGTCGGGCGCGGCGGACGCCTACACGGTCTCGCTGAACGTGCTCGGCACCGATGAGGCGCTGGAGATCGCCGGGGTGACCGGCACCGCGACACGGGCGACGCTCATTGAGACGGTTCAGCAGCTCGCGGGCGAGCTTCGCGAGGAGCTGGGAGAGCGGAGGAGTGCAGTGGCGGCGAACCGCCCGCTGAGGGATGTCACGACCCCATCGTTCGAGGCGTTCCGGAAGTATGCGGCGTCGCTGGACGTGGTCGCGATGCGGAACGACTATCCGGCGGCCAAGGCGCTGCTCCGGGAGGCCATCGCTCTCGATACGGCTTTCGCGTCGGCCTGGGCAGCGCTCGGGGCGATGTACACTTCCACCCGGCAGCTCGACTCGGCCAGGCTCGCGTATGCGCGGGCGTCCGCCTTTCCGCAGCGGCTGTCGGTCGCGGAGGGATACCGGCTCAAGGCGAACATCGCGTACGCGATAGAGCACGACCTCGAGGGCGCCGTGCGATGGTACGAGCTTTACCTCGACGAGGTACCGCACTCGCGGAGCGGCCGGGGGAATCGGGCTGTCTACCTGACGGGGCTCGGCCGGTACGATGAGGCGCTCGAGGAGCTGCGCACCGCCCTCGCGAATCATCCCTTCGGCCCGGAGCTGGCTCAGCCGACGATCCTGAATCTCGCGGC
>JBGTMW010000174.1:0-5382 GCA_041743365.1 Gemmatimonadaceae bacterium | reverse complement strand
AGCGGGGCCGCGTCAGCGCCGGCATGAAACCGATCGGCCGGGCCGCCGCTGCTCTCGCGCTCCTGTCCGGTGTGAGTCTGACCGAAGCCGCGGGCACCCTCCCCGGGGTGAGCTCCCCGGCGGCCGTGATGCCGCGCGCGGTGACCGAGGTCGAGCTCATCATGCCGGATGCGGGGGACACGCTTGCCAGCATCACTCCAACGTTCACCGTTCGGGTGAAAAACCCCCAGCCAGAGGACCGCCCCATCCAGCTCGGTCTCCAGGTTTCGTTCACGCCGGGATTCACCGCGCCTCTCGTCGTCGACACGACGGTGCAGGGGGACACCGTGGCGATCGCGCTCCGGCGGCCCCTTCCCGCCGAGTCCATCGTTTACATCCGCGCAACCGCGCGCACGGTAACCGGCGAATTCGTCACGTCGCCGCCGGTGCAGCGCGAAGTGCCGGCCTGGCTGCGGCTGATCTCGCCGAACGAACCGACAGGCGCGACACTCGAGATGTCGCGCCCTCGCTTCGTCTGGAGCAGCGCGCGCGTTAGCCAGCCTCCCGGGCCATGGCTGTACGACCTCCAGATCCGCAACGTCGGCTCGGGCACGGTGCGCTTCTACACGGGACTCACCGACACGACGTTCATCCCGCCGACGCCCCTGGAGTTCAACACGTCGTACCGCTGGTCGGTGACCGCCCGCCTGCTGTCGGGAGAGAGTGCCACGGAGACGAGCCTGAGCTCGTTCGTGGTCATCAATCCGGCCGTCCCGCTCGTCACGCTTCTCTACCAGAACTTCCCGAATCCCTTCCCGAGCCCGACATCGGAGTCCACGTGCATCTGGTTCGACCTCAGCACGGACGCGCCGGTTCGCATCGACGTCTTCGATTTGAGCGGTCGCCACGTGGTCAACATCATCCCGGGAAGGACGGGTCTCACGCGCTATTTCGCCGGCCGTCATGGGCGTTTACCCATCGGCGCGACTCCGGCAGGGTGCAACGGAGAGGTGCAGTGGGACGGACGCGGGCACGATGGCGACCTGGTTCCCGCCGGAGTGTATCTGCTGAGGATGCGCGCCGGAGGCGTCGAGTCGGTGAAGAAAGTGGTGTTCCGGGGGCGCCCGTGAGGCTCACCACGATCGGAACCGGGACGGCGGCACCGTCGCCTTCGCGCGTCTGCTCCGGGCACCTGGTGGAGGCATCGTCCGTTCGCCTCCTTCTCGACTGCGGCAGCGGAGTCGTGCATCGGATGTCCCAGCTTGGCATCGACTGGATGGGAATCACGCATGTAGCGCTCTCCCACTTTCACGCCGACCACACCAGCGACCTGGCGACGCTTCTCTTCGCCTGGCGATATGGCGCGATTCCGTGGCGCGAGCTTCCCATCGTCGTGCTGGGGCCACCGGGCACCGCGGCCGCAGTGGATCGCCTCGATGCGGCGTTCGGAGGCTCCTTTCGCACTCTCGGATACGCGATCCAGGTGCAGGAAATGACCGAAGGGGCGGCAGTGGATCTCGGCGGCCCGGTACGGCTGGTCTCGCGAAAAGTGCCACATACGGCGGAGAGTGTGGCATATTCCATCGAGTCCGGCTCGTCTCGCGTCGTCTATACCGGCGATACCGGCAACGACCCGGCGCTCGGCGAGTGGGCCGTCGGCTGCGACCTGCTTCTGGCCGAATGCTCGCTACCCGAGTCGATGCGGATGGCCACGCACCTCACTCCCGCCGATTGCGGCGAGCTGGCGAGGTCGGCGTCCCCCGGGACGCTCGCACTTACCCACTTCTACCCACCGGTCGAAATGGTGGACATTCGCGCGATCATCGCCGAGAGCCATGGCGGAGCGGTCGTGCTCGCCACCGATGGGTGGTCAACCGAGATCGAGGACATGTAATGCTGGTAGTGATGCAGCACGGTGCTTCGCAGGGCGACATCGACAGGGTCGTTCGCACCATCGAGGAGCTTGGCTATCAGGCGCGGCCGATGCCCGGGGCGCAGCGCACGGCAGTTGGTCTCGTCGGAAACGATGGACGCGTTGACAGCTCGCGCATCGAGGCGCTCCCCGGCGTCTCGCAGGTGATCCACGTATCGCAGCCCTACAAGCAGGTTTCGCGCGAGTGGCGTCAGGAGGACACGGTGGTGTCGATCGCGCCGGGCGTGCGCGTGGGCGGCGCAGAGGTGGTGGTCATCGCCGGTCCATGCTCGGTGGAGTCGGAGCAGCAGATCGTCGACTCGGCTCGGGCCGTCGCCGCGGCGGGCGCGAGCGCGCTTCGCGGCGGCGCGTTCAAGCCGCGCAGCTCACCGTACTCCTTCCAGGGAATGGGCAAGAAGGGACTGGAGCTGCTCGCACTGGCGCGCCGTGAAACCGGCCTCGCGATCGTCACCGAGGCAATGGACGACGAGGGCGCGCACCTCGTCGCGGAGGTGGCCGACTGCATCCAGATCGGCGCGCGCAACATGCAGAACTACTCGCTGCTCAAGACCGTGGGGCGTATCGGCAAGCCGGTGCTGCTGAAGCGCGGAATGGCGGCGACGATCAACGACCTCCTGCTGAGTGCCGAGTACATCCTCGCCGAAGGGAACGACCAGGTCATCCTCTGCGAGCGCGGTGTGCGCAGCTTCGATACGGCGGCGCGGAATCTCTTCGATCTCACGGCGATTCCCATCGTGCAGAAGCTGTCGCACCTGCCAATCATGGCCGATCCCAGTCACGGCACCGGACTTCGCGACAAGGTGACCCCAATGGCGCGGGCCGCGGTGGCGGCGGGCGCGGATGGAATCCTCGTCGAGATGCACCCGAACCCGGATCGCGCTCTTTCGGATGGGGCGCAATCGCTGTTCCCCGACCAGCTTACGCAGCTCATCGCCGAGCTTCGGCTGATCGCTGGCGTCATCGGCCGTTCGATTACCAGGACCCCCACGCCAGGAACAGCGCCCGCGGCAATAGGGTAGTACAGGCACGACCGCACGACCGCACGACCGCACGACCGCACGACCGCACGACCGCACGACCGCACCCGCACGACACGCCTTCACGCCGGAGCAACATGCGACGCATCCTCGTTCTGGGAACCGCACTGGCCGCCATCGGCGCGCCCCTTCAGGCCCAGACTCCCGAGTCGGTGATTGCCAGGGCAGTCACGGCCTACAAGAGCATCAGCTCGATGCGCGGGACGTTCGAGCAGACTCTGCGGAACCCGCTCACCGGGACGACTCATACCGCGCGCGGGGATTTCCAGCAGCGCTTTCCCGATCGTCTCGCCGTCCTCTTCTCGGATCCGAAGGGCGACCAGATCGTCGTGAACGGCGCCGTCGCGTGGCTTTACCTGCCGAGCACGAATCCTGGCCAGGCAATGAAGGTACCGGTGGGCGCCAGCGGTGGGTCGCTGAACATCACCGAGCAGTTCCTCACATCACCGGCCGCGCGCTTCACGATGAAGGACGCGGGCACCGCCATGATCGGCGACAGGGCGACACACGCGGTCCTGCTGACACCGAAGACACCCATTCCGGAGTTCAGCCAGGCGACCGTCTGGGTCGACGATGCGTCGGGGATCATACGGCAGTTCGAGATCATCGAGCCCACCGGCCTGGTGCGGCGCATCCGCCTGGTGGATGCGCGGGTCAACGCCCAGGTGGATCCGGCGGTGTTCCAGTTCCGTGCGCCGAAGGGCGTGCAGATCATCGACCATTCGGTCCACCCGCCGGGACACTGAGCGCCACTCCCGTGCCGTCTCCGTTGGATCAGCGATCGCGCTGATTCAGTGCGTCCTCGATCTCGGCCAGGCGCTGCCTGTCGGCCGAAGGATCGGCCGACAGAAGGCGAATCGCGGCGAGGCTTAGCGACTGATAGACCGAGCTGACGAGATCGTCGCTTTCGAGAGCGACGAGATGTGCCCGTACCGTGACCAGGTCGCCGCGCACGATTGGTCCGGTGAGGACCGTCGCAGGATCCCCCTCGTGAAGGTTCGCCACCGAGGCACGCAGCAGCGCATTGACGGCCGAGCGTGCATCGACCATGCCGACTCCCGTCTGCTGCATCAGTTGCGCTGCGATCGCGGCCAGTACCGCTGGAAAATTCGATGCGAACACCGCGGCGGCGTGATATCGCGGCTTCGCGCCGACGGGAATCTCCAGTGCGCTCGCGCCGAGCCTCGTTGCAAGTGCTCGAGCGGCTTCAATTGCGGCCGGGTCGCCATCCACGCCGATCCACGCACCGCGAAGCCGCTCGCCCGCATGCGCCGGCTCAGCGATGGGGATGAGAGGGTGGAAAGTCCCCGCGGAGTGTCCGAGAGCGCGCAGATCATCGAGCGCCCGAGGCGTCGAGCTTCCGCTGGCATGCAGGACGACCGATCTATGCGCCCGCTTCCGGCCCGGCGTGGCAGGGACTGCATCTGCACCGGGCTCCGATTCGCGCTCGGGCGCCGCGATTTCGAGCAGCGCCCCCTCGAGCTGCGGGTCGCGAACGGCGACGATGACCACATCTGCCTGATCCACGGTCCCGGGCAGCACGCCGGCACTGATTCCGTCCCCCGGCCGGCGTCCATGGAGCCCAACGATCTCGACCCCGGACGCGCGAAGGGCGCCGGCGAGCCCGCGTCCGACTCGTCCGGCGCCCATGATGAAGACGCGGGTCACTGCGAAACGCTGTCGGCGGCCGTACTTGCGTGAAGGGCCCTGGCGTGCGCGCCAGCGCGGCGGAGTACGTCGTCAGGGTTGCGCGCGCCCTCTATGATCTGCATGGCGACGCCGATCGCCTCGTCTTCGCGCGACGACCGCAGGAACTCGGCGTCGGGCCCGAACACATAGCGAGCGATCTCGCTGCCGAGCACTCGTGACACGAGCGGGGCGGCGCTGTCGTACAAGCTGCGATCGATCCCGATGCCGCGTATCTGCATCCGACGCCAGAGCTCGTCGAGCATTGCACGCGACACCGTGAAGTCGGGGGACCTGATGCTCCCCGCAGCCTTGATCGAAAGGCCGTAGTCGATAACCACATCCCGGAACTTCGGTGCGTCCTCCCCGAGCGCGCGGCTGAACGCCAGGTCCGCCTCGGGGAGGCGCGGAGTGTTGACCACAACGTCGGGCGCGATTCCGCCTCCGCCATATACGCGTCGCCCGTTCGCCGTCCTGAACACCGGCCGCTCGCCACCTTCCTCGACCGGCTCCAACAGGTCTCCATCGACGCCGGCGGTGCTGCGCGGATCGGTGTCCTCCGCTCGATTGATGCTGCGCCCCGATGGCGTGAACCAGAGCGCCGTGGTCACCTTGAGCGCCCCGCCGGAGGGAAGTGGGATGACATTCTGCGCGCTTCCCTTTCCGAAGGTCGTCCGGCCGACTATCGCCGCGCGATCGTGATCCTGGAGCGCTCCCGCCACTATCTCCGAAGCGCTCGCGCTGCCC
>JBGTMW010000173.1:0-3023 GCA_041743365.1 Gemmatimonadaceae bacterium | reverse complement strand
GGCGCCGCTGGTCCGCGAGCTCCCGAGCGATGGACTCGCCTGCCTGCTCCTCCTGGACGGCTGTCACATAGCCGTGCACACCTTCCCCGAGCGGCAGCTGATGCTTCTGGATGTGCTGTCCCTGGCCACCCATGATCCGCGCAAGGCGCAGGATGTATTCGCGCGCCGGATAGTCGCGACTGAAATCCGCAGCGAGACGCGCTCTCGCGGATGACCACCGCGGACCTGCTGCCGACGGCGCACCTCGCGCTCTCAGCGGTCTTTCTCTTCTGGAACGTACTACTGGCCGGCCGCATCACCAGGCAACGCGCGGTCCCGCGCCTCCTGTCGACGCTCACGGCGCTCGGCGGTCTCCTCATCGCCCCCGCCCTGCTCATCCTGGTCGCATCGACGTCGCTGATCACGGGACGTTCCGTGTCGACGATCGGCTGGATCTGGCCCGTGACCGCCACGCTCATCGCGGCCCAGGCGTTCCATGCCACAGCCGCACGTCTCGTGTCGCCGGTGATCGGCATACCGATCCTTCTCTACGACATCCTCGCCGCCGCCACGGCGCTCGGTGGCTACCTCATCGCGCAGGGCGAGCTGACGTCAGGTCCGTTGCTGACACTCGTGGCGGCGTCGGGGAGCGCGGTAGCGATGGTGGCCGGAAGCACCGCTGCAATATCCCCTCTTCATGCGACCATCCCGCTCCTCTCCCCCGCCCATCCGTCGCGTTGGCGCATAATCGCGGGATGGCGCCTCGCCATCGCGGCGGTCGCAGGAGCCTGGGTCGTCCTGGTAGGCGCAGCATGGCCGGCCGCAACCAGGGCTCTCGCGGGCTACGACAGCTTCGCAGATGCAGAGTTCCGCCCGCGTCCCGATGAGCCCTTCGCTGTCGGACTGGAAATTCTCCCCGCCCTGGCTGCCCCTCCGCTCGCCGCGGCCGTGCGAAACGACCTCGAGCTGGTGGGCAACGGCGAAGTCGATGCCGTTCTGGTCACGATTGCCCGCCGCGGAGCCGGCAACCTGGCGCTCGATTCCCTCGCGCGGGTGCTCGAGCCGTTCCGCCGGGACGGTCTCATTCTCATCGTGGGTATGGAACCGGGCGATGGCTTGCGCGATGAGGCCCGGAGCTCGACGGACGATTCCCTCTACTTCGCGATCGCCGAGCGCGTCGCGCGGCGCCTGCATCCGGATTATCTCGTGACGCTCCACCCTCCCGCAGGCGCCGACGCCCGCCCGCGCGGAGCCTACGGTCTCGCGCGCCGCCAGCTCGAGATCCGCGCATTCACCGCCGCGGTGAAGAGGGTCGATTCACGAATCAGGGTCGGATTGTCCGTCGTGCCCGGTGTGCGCGACAGTGCTGTTCACGCATGGGCCGCTTCCGCCGACTCTCCACTCGATGCCGTAGGTTTCACAATTCTCGCCGACGCCGCCGGCGGCCCTCGCATCGACGCCAGGATCCGCACCGCCGATGCGTGGATGCGACGTTCAGGCACGCTGAAGGAGCATTGGCTGTTCCGTGCAGGTGGAGCTCCGTCGCTTCATGGCGACATCGCCCAGGATCGCGCGATCGCAGGGCTCGTCGGCTGGGCAATGGGACGTCCCGGCTTTCGCGGTGCGGTGATCACTCATGCCGGTGACTACGGATCGATGCGGGGGTTGCGTGCGCCGAGCGGTCGCCTCAGGGTGGGTTGGGCGACGATATCGAAGGCGTCGAAGGAGGCGGAGTCGCGATGAGGCGCCCCTGTGCTACCGGCCCCTCACGATCCCTTCGACGCGCAGGTCATCGTTGAAATAGCGCGCCGCCACCGCGCGCAGATCCGCAGCCGTCACCGACCGGATCCGCCGCTCGTACTCGCCGAGCTCCTCGAGTCCGGCGCCGTGCATCCACGCATCGACGACGTCGCCGAGCACCGATCCACCGCTCTGCTGCCGGATTGCGTGGCTGCCGACCGCATACTCCTGGGCCCGGCGCAGTTCCTCGTCCGTCACCAGGTCATCGCGAAGCTTCGCGAACTCTTCCAGGAGGCCCGCGCGTGCGGTATCCTCGCTTGCCGGCGAAGTAGCGATGTACGCCACGAACATTCCGGCCATCTGGCGTGCGCTCGAGAACGCGTGGACCGTGTACGCGAGCGATCGGCGGTCGCGAAGCTCCTCGAAGAAACGCCCGCCAAGGCCGCTCGCGACGCCTGCGATCAATTGCGCGGCATACCGGTCCGGATCGGCACGCGAAGGTCCGGGAAATGCCATCGCCAGCGCCGTCTGGGCCTTGTCGCGCTGCTCCGCGCGAATCACCGATGCCTTCGGCCAATCCGGCGCTGCAATACGCGTGGGTTCCGCGATTCGCAGCTCCGGGAATGCGCGCGTAGTCGATGCCGACGTCACGTCGGGATCGACATCACCGACGACCGCAATTACGAGCCGGGCTTCCAGCACGCGCCGGCGATGCCAGTTCCGAACGTCGCCCACGGTGATCGCCTGCACCGAGCTCTCGGTCCCGAGCGCCGACGCGCCGTACGGGTGTCTTCCGTACGCCGCCTCGGTCGCGAGCCGGAGTGGGTAGCGGTACATGTCGTCGCGAAGCATAGCGATGTCCGAGAGGACGACGCCGCGCTCCGTCTCGAACTCCGTATCGGGGATCGTCGGGTGCTGCACGACATCGGCGAGGAGCTCCAACGCAGCCTCGGTGTGCCGGGTGGGAACGGATATCGTCCATCCGAAGCCATCGGATCCCACGCTCGCGCCGACGCCCCCACCGAGAAACTCCGCATCCTCTGCAATCTGGGTCGCAGTGCGCGACGGCGTTCCCTTGATCGCGGTACGCGCCAGCAGCGTCGTCAGGCCGCCGTGCGCCTCACCCTCCTCGCTGGTGCCGCCAAGCACGAAGACGCCGATGTGCGTCACCGGCGCTCCTCGCCTGCGCCGCACGAGTATCGGAGTGCCTGCGGGCGTGCGATACACGCGAACCCCTTCGATCTCCTTCTCGAAGGCGGGCGGCACGGCCGCGGTCGCCAGCACAGGTGCCGGAGTTCGCGGCG
>JBGTMW010000172.1:0-4739 GCA_041743365.1 Gemmatimonadaceae bacterium | reverse complement strand
TGCTCGAGGAAGCGGGCGCGGTAGTCGTCGTTCGGGCAGAGTATGTCCCGCGCCGCGATGTGGCGCTCCGAAGCAGGCAGAGTGTCGAGGGCAGCGAGCCCCCTTCGTCCGATCGCCGAGGCGAGCGGTCGGGGAACGTTGGCGGCCACCACGTGCCACCCGCGCGCCTTCGCGAGCTCCACCAGCGGGCGATAATCCGTGGCGTAGCGCGGCCACGGACGCGAGCGGGCGAGGAAGTCGGCTTCGGCAATACGACCGGCCAGGTAATCGTTGACGATGCCCTGGACGTCGCGCTCGAACATCTCGAGCGAAAGCACGACCGGGCGACCGGCCGCGCCGATGGCCTCGAGAACCATTGACTCCGCGCGGTGCGTTTCGGGATCGTCGTGCTGCTCTCCGAAGAACACGACGTCCGCGCGGGCAAGGCTCGCGATCATTTCCGGGAAGGTCGTCTCCTCGCGGGTGTCGGGAACGACCATGCGGAACCCCGTGGGGGGCGGCAGCGGCGCCGGGACTACCCGGCCATGTGGAGCACAGGCAGCCGGGACGGACATGAGGAGGGCTGCGGTCGACGCGCGGAGGCGGCGTCCGCAGGCGTGGCGACAGCTCGAAAAGGGGTGTGCGCCCGCTGGTCCGGACCCGACATCCGTTGATCCGGACCCGACTATCGATCGTTCCATGGTTTGCGCTTTGTGAGAGGTTCGTGAATAATGAGCACCGTCGCACCCGTCAACGGAGAATTCATGGTACGCGGTCTGGGGCTGCTGATCCTTCTCGCCCACCCATCGGTTGCTGTCTCACAGGCGAATCGCCATCTCGCCTCGCCGGATCGCATCTCGGTTCATCAGATCAGCGCCCTGCGCTGGAGCGAGCGCGCTCCCGGCGTTCGCATGAAGTCGATCGTGGGATCGGCTGGAACGTTCTCGCTCGTCGAGCTCGACGGCGGCACGACTACTCCGGCGGAGCTGGCCGCGAGCGAGCAGGCGAACTTCGGTCTCGAGGGCGAGCTCGACATGACCGTGGGAGATGAGCGTCTTTCGCTTGCGCCGGGTATGGCGATCGTGGTCCCGCGGGAAGGAACGCGGTCGATCGCGAACCGTGCGCGCACGACCGCGCTGATGCTCCAGCTCCACACCCTGCGCCGGCTCGACCTCCTCGCGCCTCCGCTCCTGGCTGACGACGCAACTCCCACTCCGCGGCCTGCATCGAAGGGGCGCGCCTCCCAGGCGGACCTCGGCCGCTTCGCCACCGCGCCGTCGCGGGTGGAGCTGCGGTCGCTCATCGGTGAAGCGAGCACGCTGACGTTTCGCCGCCTCTCGGCGCAGGCGGAAAGCCAGACGGACATCCGTCCGCGCGCAACGGGCGCCGAGCAGTTCGCCTACGTGGTTCGAGGAGAGGCGGAGCTCGTCGCATCGCAGATCCGGCGCAGGGTCGGCGCAGGAGACCTCATCGTGATCCCCGCCTCCGCGGAGCACGTGCTCCTGCGTCCTCTCGGGAATGGCATGGTCATGGTGGAGTTTCACCTGACGCCGAGAGCGCGAATCCAGCCGTGATGGAGGACTGAACGTGCCCTGCCTGCTCGCCCTGTTCGCGCTTGCCGCTCCGAGAATCGCGATCGTGGCTCTCTGGTTCCTCACGACATGGTTCCGCGGAATATTCGACACGATTCTATGGCCGATCCTCGGCTTCATCTTCCTTCCGACGACGCTCCTCTGGTATACTGCGGTGCACCACTGGTTCGGCGCCGAGTGGAGCGTCTGGCCCATAGCGGGACTCATTCTGGCGCTCGCGATCGATGTCTCGCCGAGCAAGGGCAGGCGGTCGAAGGGCCGTTGAGGATCAGCGTGACCCTCCCTCGAATCCAGCATACGCGCTCCGTTGCGCTGGTCGGCGCGATGACCGGTGAGCGCCAGGCGGCCCATACCGGGGGCCACCAGATCATCTCGCCGGAGAAGATGCTTCCCATCGCTGACGTTTTGCTGATCATCGTCGACGACGATCCCGGCGCAATGCTCTTTCGCTATACGGCCCATGGCGAGTTCGGCGGAGATACGTGGCATGCGTCGATCGCCGAGGCGCGCGCGCAGGCGGAGTACGAGTACGGGGAGGCGCTCCTGGCGCCGTGGATGGAAGTACCCGAGGAGATCACGGATCCCCACCATTTCGCGGTGCAGTACGCCCTCGATCGGCTGAACGATCGGGGGCGCTGGTAGACGAGTAAGGGTAGGGAGCGCCGTCGGCTGTCCTTAATTGATCCGGCCAGGCGCTCGGCGACGGTGACGGATGGCGGCGTGGCGACGGTGGACTTCACGCTCGAGCCCACGGCGACCGATCTCCAGGCGGTCGTCGTCACCGGAACGGCCGGGAACCAGACGCGCGTCGCGCAGTCGGCGGTGGTGGCGAGCATCGACGCCGCCGACATCGTGAGCAAGGCCCCGGTGAGCACCGTTTCCGACCTGCTGACCTCGCGGGTTCCGGGAATAACGATCACCCAGGGGTCCGGCACGGTCGGCGCGGCGTCCCGCATCAACATCCGCGGCGCGGCGTCGATCTCCCTCTCGAACGAGCCACTCGTGTTCATCGATAGGCGTGAGGATGCAGTCCGGGCAGCGCTCCCTTCCGAGCGTGGGCGGACAGGAGATCAGTGCACTCAACGACATCAACCCCAACGACATCCAGAGCATCGAGGTCGTGAAGGGGCCGGCGGCGGCCACGCTCTACGGCGCCGATGCCTCGGCGGGGGTGATCCAGATCATCACCAAGCGCGGCCTGATTGGCGAGAGTCGATTCACGCAGAACATCTCGACCGAGTACGCCACGATCGATCCGAACTTCACGCCGCGTCCGATCTACGGCACCTGTACCGCCGCGAACGTGGCGGCGGGAAGTGGCAGAGTGCTGTGCGAGGGACAGCCGGTGGGTACGGTGGTCTCGGACAACTATCTCGTGCACACCGGGGCCTTCGACAACGGGCAGATGGTCGCGCTGAACTACAGCGGCCAGGGCGCCGGCGATCTCTACAGCTTCTTCATCTCCGCCGGCACGAACGACGAGACCGGAACGACATCCGACACCGAGGCCAAGCGCCGTACCGGCCGCGTGAACTTCCGCTGGCTTGCGTCGGACAAGATCACTGCCGACGCGACCTTCGGCATCATCAAGAACGACTACAGGCTTCCCAAGGGCGATCAGGACAGTTTCGGCTACCTCATCGCGCAGGGACTCAGCAATCCGACCACCGTGACGGCGGGACCGAACGGCACGCTGGTAGGCGGGACGAGCCAGACAAACGAGGGGATCCGGAACATCCTGAGCGAGTCGGCATCACTGCGGCTGATGCCGTCGGTGCAGGTTCAGTTCAACCCCGTATCGTGGCTCACCAACCGCTTGACGGCAGGGGCGGACCTCACCGGGGCCGGCGTCCGCATCTATGAGTGGCAACCGTGCAATCTGCACGCCAAGACACTCGTGGTGGACGGCCGTTGGTCCGCCGTGGGCACGATGAACTTTGACAACCGCTCATTGTCCCTCAACGACGAAGTCGCGCTTCTGGTCCTGGATTCCCCGTTTGACAATCGGATGAATGCGTTGTTCATGGCGGATCTTGGATACGCGCTCGAGATCACGCTGGAAGCGTTCCGCATGCGTCCGCGCTTTCGGCGACTCGGCGAAGTCGCAGGCCAACTGATCAATCGGCTGCTGTGAACCTGCCCGCGTCGCTCGACCCGGTTTCGCCCTCCGACCGCTGCCTTCATCGGTGTTGACGCCGGCCAACAAATCAATCTCCAACGAGCGATCGTGCCCAGTCAATCCGCTGTCTCAAATCGCTTGACCACCTCTGGCAGCGGTGTCGTGAGCAACAGGTACGTCCCATGACGCTGGTGGCGAAACGCCCGCCGCCAGCACGACGGGTGGCGGCCCGGCGCTACCGCTCCGCCTCGCCGATGGTCGCGCGCGGCCCAGGCAGCGCCTGCACATGAACGTCGAGCTGCGGGAAGGGAATCGTCAGCCCCGCCCCGAGCAGGGCATACCAGATCGCCTCGTTGAGCTCCGACGTCGCCCGCCGAGCACCCCACGGATCGCGCGTCCAGACCTGGACCTCGAACGTTACCGCTGAATCGGCGAAGCCGGTGAGCAGGACCTGCGGCTCGCGGTCCGCCACCCGCCACGGAACCGTGGATGCCGCGGCGTGAAGCGTACGCAGGACGATCGCGAGATCACTCTTGTAGGATACGCCGATCGTCGTGCGCAGCCTGTACAGCGGATCGCGCAGCGTGAAGTTGGTCACGGTGTTCTTGACGAGCGTGCCGTTGGGAATGATGAGATCCTCATCGTCGCGCGAACGCGCCACGGTCGCCCGAAGCCCCATGCTCGTCACCCGCACGACACGTCCCTCGACCTCGAGCACATCGCCTGGCTTGATCGTCCGCTCGGTGAGCAGGATCAACCCGCCGACGAAGTTCTCGGCCACGTTCTGCATCGCGAAGCCGATCGCGACGGCGAAGAAGGCTCCGGCAGCGAACAGCGCCGCCAGGTTCACGCCGAGCGTACTGAGCGACACGCCCAGCCCGATCGCGACGACCGCGTAGGTGACGAGACGCCCGACGACGGCGGCCGTCCCCTCATCGGTGTTGCCGCGCCGGAGCAGGCCGCGGTGTACGCCGCGCCGCGCGAGACGCGAGATCGCGAGCGTGGCCAGCAGGAGCATCGCGAAGACAACCAGCGTCACCAGCGTGACC
>JBGTMW010000171.1:0-4607 GCA_041743365.1 Gemmatimonadaceae bacterium | reverse complement strand
TTCGGGCAGAAGGACGATTAGGGGGCTGGCAGCGACATTGTGATAGCGGTTTCGGATCGTCCGGGTTCGGATCCTCCGATGCCAGACGCGAAACGCCAGGATCAACACCAGGATCAACGACGATGGAAGAACGATTCAGCGGATGAACCGGATCAGGCGGATGAAACCCGCCCGCCGGGAAAACAACAGCGCGATGCCCGACTGGAGCGATGATGGTGGACTCAGGTCGGACCAGATCCGCATGATCCGTTGAAATCCGTTCAATCGTTCTTCCATCGTTGTTGCGGTTGCCGTTGCCAGTGGCTTCGTCGCCGACTGCTATCCGTATCTCGCAATCAGGTCACTAGGGGCACCGCTCCCGCTCTCACCAGGGAGCACATCGCTCCACAGTCACTCGAACATTCGACCACGGTCAGCTGTACTTCACCCTGGGGTCCGCCCTCGAGTACGCGAGATCGGTGATGAGATTCACAAGCACGAACACCACGCTGAGGAAGAGCACCGATCCCTGAATCGCCGGCAGGTCGCGCCGCGCGATGGCGTTCACGACGTATCGCCCGATCCCGGGCCAGCTGAAGATCGTCTCCGTGAGAATGCTGCCGGTGAGGTAGTAGCCGAAATCCAGGCCGAGCACCGTGATCACGGGGATGAGCGCATTGCGCAGCGCGTGATTCAGCACGACGCCACGCTCGCGAACTCCCTTCGCGCGCGCCGTGCGCACGAAGTCGCTGCCGAGTGTCTCGAGCATGCTCGAGCGAGTCACGCGCGCGAGGAATGCGATCGATCGTGAGCCCAGTGCGAGGGCGGGAAGAACGAGGTAGCTGATGCTGCCGAAGCCGGAAGCGGGAAGCCACCGCAGCGTCACCGCAAAGACCAGGATCAGGATCAGACCCACCCAGTAGACGGGAAAGGAGATTCCTATGTACGCGACGCCGAGCGATATGCGGTCGAGCCATCCACCCGGATGGCGCGCACTGAGGATTCCGAGCGAGATCCCGACGATCGACGCGAGAAGCATGGCCGCGCCCGCAAGGAGGAGCGTGTTCGGGAAGCGCTCGATGATGTCCTGCCGGATCGGGCGGCCGGTAATGTAGGAACGGCCGAGGTCCCCACGCACGACACCGCCTGCATAATGCAGGAACTGCTTCGGCAGCGGATCGTCGAGGCGCAGCTCGGCGCGCAGGCGCGCGATGGTCTCCTCATCGGCGCGCTCACCGACCATCTGGAGCACCGGGTCACCGGGCGCGACGTACAGTAGCAGGAACACGACTACCAGAACTCCGGCGAGGGTGGGAATCGCCAGGAGGAGACGGCGGAGAATCACCGAGAGGGCGGCCGCGAGGAGTCGATGGCTCCTGGAGGAGGCGGTGGGGGCGGCACGACCACGGTGTCACGCCGCGGACGCGTCGTGTCCGGAGGGGGACGCGTCGTGTCCGGTGGTGGGATCCTTCGCACGGTGTCCGGAGGAGGAATCGGTGGTGTCGTATCACGAACCACCGGGCGGGGCGGCACGACGGGAGCTGCGCGTCTCACTGGCGTATCCGGAACGACGGTTCTCCTCGCGGTGTCGGGAGCGGTTCGGCTCGCGGTATCGAGCGCCTTGCTCCCGGCCGTTGTATCGATTGGCCGAGGGGTGCGCTGCTCGACGGTGCCCGGCTCGCCTATGGTCGTCTCCGTCCACCGCTGGCCGTTGAACATCACCGGCACCTCGAACCCCTTGATCCAGGGCTGAACCGCGAAGAGGTCGGTAGAGAAGAAGAGATAGAGCATCGGCGCTTCAAGGAACGCCAGCGAATCCGCCTGGCGATAGAGCGCGACACGACGCGCCTCGTCCATCTCCCCTCTCGCGCGCGTCACGATGCGATCATATGCGGCGTTGGTGAAGAAGGAGACGTTCCCGCCCGCGCCGACGTTCGCGCTGTGCAGCAGCGGATAGAGAAAGTTCTCCGCGTCGGGATAGTCCGCCCACCAGTCCTTCAGCACCAGGTCCGTCTGGCCGTTGCGCGCGGCTTCGCGAACCGAGGGTCCATCGCGCTGCATCAGCTTCGTGCGAATTCCCGCGGCCGCGAGGTAGCTCTGGATTGTCTGCGCCAGCCGCGAGATGGTCGCGTCCTGAGAGTGCCAGAGCTCCAGATCGATACCGTTGGGATGGCCCGACTCCCTCAGGAGCTCGGCAGCCCGGGCCGGGTCATACGGGTACGGTTGGCGCGTCGAGTCTGCGCCCGCGAGCGAAGGCGGGATCACGCCTGCCGCGTGATGACCGCGCCCGCCCATCAACTCCTCGAGCGTCGTCGCGACATCGACCGCATGGTTGATCGCCTGACGGACGCGGAAATCAGCAAGAACTCCGCGGCGGGTGTTGATGCCGACGTACAGGAAACGAAGTCCGGGCGCGGACTGCAGCAGCCGACTGCGCTCGGGATCGTCGCGCCAGCGGTCCGTCTCGCCCTCGGGAACGAAAAGCACATCCACGGCCTTGCTCTCGAACTCCGCGACCGCCGTGCTCGCTTCGGGAATGATGCGCGCCATCAGCGACTCGGCCTTCGGGGGCCCGCCGAAGTAATCGGCGTTACGGGCGAAGCGGATGTAGTCGTCGTGCCGCCATTCGACGAAGCGCCATGGGCCCGTGCCCACCGGCCGCTCGCCGAAGTCGTCCGGAGTCGAGTCCGGCACGATCGAGGCGACGGGCATCGCGAGGTGAGTGATGAATACCGAGAGGGGCTCGGCCAGCGTGATGATTACCGTGCTGTCGTTCGGTGCCGAGATGCCGGAGATGGTCCTCGCCTCCCTCGTCTCGAATGCGCGTGCTCCGCGAATCGGGTAGAGGGGCCAGGCTCGCGTCCCTTCCGAGAGGACCCGGTGAAAGCTTCGGACCACGTGACGGGCGACGAAGGGGGTGCCGTCGTGGAACCTGACGCCGCGCCTGAGGTGGAAGGTGTACACCCGGCCATTGGGCGACGTGGTCCATCTCTCGGCCAGTGAGGGCTCCACGCGTGCGTCGGCAGTGAACCTGACGAGCCCGTCGAAGACGTAGGCTACGGCGCGTCCGGTCGGAACGTCCGTCGAGTGGGCGGGGTCAAGGGAGCGCGGGTCATCCGTGTCCCGTGAATCGATCAGTGTCCGGCGGGTCGGCGCGTCGTCAGCGTCGCCACCGCCGCGGCATGCCGGAAGCGCAGCCATCGACGCGACGAGCACGATGTGGACGTACCTCTTCATCTCTGACACTGATCGATCCGGGTTCGGGTTGAGGTCGCCCGGAGCGCTGCCGGACCATCCCGTGCACTATAGTTGACACGAGTGTACGAGCGCGAGAACTTACCGGGCCCTAAGCCATGCGTCAATCGTGAGTTACCTGCTGTTCGCCGACGACAATGAGGACATGCGTCACATGGTTCGCGACCTCCTCGAGTCGTCCGGCCACGAGATCGCATTGGCCGCGGATGGACCATCTGCGCTCGAGGCCGTCAAGGCGCGCGAGCCCGATCTGCTGATCCTCGACCTGAACATGCCGGGGCTTTCCGGCTACGACGTCTGTCGGGCGGTGAAGCGAAATCCCGGCACCGCACGCGTCCCGATCCTGATGTTGACAGCCCAATCCAGCGTGGAGCACAAGGTCGAAGGGTTCGAGGCCGGGGCAGATGACTATCTCCCCAAGCCCTTCGATGCCCGCGAGCTTCGCGCACGCGTCTCGGCCCTCCTGCGCCTCGTACGCCGCGAAGCTGACAGGAACCCGACGAGTGGGCTGCCCGGAGGGCACGCGATCGACGCGGAGCTCGACCTCCGGATCGTGAGGCAGGAGACCTTCGCGGTCTGCTACATCGACCTCGACAACTTCAAGCCATTCGCCGACTACTTCGGGTTTTCCGTCGCGGACCAGGTGATCCGCGAGACGGGCGATGCCATCCGCATGGCCGTTTCTGCCGTGGGCACGGCAGATGACTTCGTAGGTCACATAGGTGGCGACGACTTCATCGTCATCACCGCGCCCGATCGCGCTGTCGAAGTCGCCGGGGAATGCGCGGCCCGCTTCCGGACTGTGGTGGCGAATGCGGTCGGCGAGGAATCAATGCGCCTCGGCACTTTCACGGCGATCGACCGTCAAGGGATCCTGAGGACCATGCCTCTTGCCTGCCTTTCGGCGGCGATCCTGACCGTTCGGCCGGAAGACTGGATTTCGTCCAGGCATCTGGGCGCCCGGGCAGCCGAAGTCAAGCGCACGGCGAAGCAAAGCGGTCCCGGCACTATCGTCGCCGAGACGGTGTAGAAACAGGCGACCCCGGCCCATGGGCGTGAGCCTGGACGCCATGTCAATCGTCGCTCGCATTGGCGAGCGAACCGCCGGGCCCGTTCGATCGTCACAGGGATACCCATGACAGCGAAGCCCCAGCGCGGCGCCGGCCAGGCGACCGACTATTACTACCTGCGCGCGCTCACGCTCCCGGAGCTGCTACCCGCCATCGGCGTCGCTGTCGGGGCGGGGCTTGCCGCGTTCTACGTGGCTCGGCTGTTCGCGCAGCGGACCCCACTGGTGACGATGCGCGACATCCCGACGGTCGTGCCTCCACTCGAAGCCGGCGAGGGATCGCGCTCGACGAAGCTGCGCCCCG
>JBGTMW010000170.1:0-4140 GCA_041743365.1 Gemmatimonadaceae bacterium | reverse complement strand
TTCGCGCCGAACTCTCCGCCGCCCAGCAGACCCTGCAGACCGCCGGCGGTGCGCGGGTCGAACCCGAGCCGCAGCGATCCCTGAATGCCGAGCGCGAACGGGGTGCGAATCGCGTTCTGCGCGCTGCGATTGACTCCGAACCGCTCGTTGACTTCGTAGATGAACCGGTTGCTGTCCGCATCAAAGCCGCGAACATAGAGGAGCGTCGGATCGGGTCGGTTCGGCTGTCCCCAGCCCTTGAGGTTGCGCGTGCCGTGGAAGAGCTGATCGAGACCCGTCAGCGGATTGACCGCGGTGATGGAAAGGTTCAGCCGGCGGCCAAGTCCAGGAATCGTGGGCCGAAGGTTCGCGCGCAGGTCGAGCGATGGTGTCCAGGGCGCGTCACAGCTGTTTCGCGACGCGAGCTGTCCAAGCTGCGACTTCAGGCATTCGCGAACGCGCTCCGGAGCCGACGTCAGGAGGCGCTGGATTCCGTCGGCGAGAAGGGGATCGGAAGTCGACGCGGGATCGAATATGAATGCGCGATCGTTGCGCACGCCGTCCCCGTTCACGTCTCCGCCAACACGTGGCGTGAACACCGCGCCGGCGGTGTAACGCCCGACCGCGGAAAGATCGATCCATGGCCTCACCTGGTAGGTGATCGTGGTCTGGAGCAGGTGACGCCGCTCGAGATCGCTCGTTCCCCACTCCCGAACGTTCGGGTCACCGCCGGTGGTTGCCGAGGTGAATCCGCCGAGCGCCGAGCCACCCCCGCCGCCGCCCCTTCCGCCGCCTGCCGAGAACGACGACTGGTCGCGCGAGCGCGACCAGGTGTAGGAAGCTCCGACCTGAAGGCCCTGCCGCACAAGACCGCCGACGTTGAAGATCACCTGCTTCGTGTCGGAGCGCAGGTCCGGGTTCACCTCCAGCACGTGGCCGAATTCCGGATGCAGGCGCGACGGACCCAGGCCAATCGCTCCGCTTGCGGGGACGATCTCCGAAGGATCAGCGTACACTGGCCGGTTCGCCTCCGATGCGAGCATGAACTTCGGAGTCGCCTCGAGGTTGAGGTCCCGAACGCCGTACTGCGAAATCCCCAGCGAGTAGGTGGCATCGACAGAGAAGATGTAGCGCGTGAAGAAGCGACGCTGCGCCCCCAGCGACGCGCGCCATGCCCGCGGTGCACCGAAGTCCGGATCGAAGACGGTGACGTTGGGCGTCGCGTTCGAGAACGCCGGGGTGAAGACGCCACCGGCGCATGTCGATGGGATCGCGCCGATGTCGACAGCGTAAGCGCCGTAGTCGGGAGTCGGGACCGCGTCGCCTACGCAGGAAAGCTGCGTTGCCGCGGACGGAAGCCCAGTAGCGTCTATCGCAGCTGAGTAGAGCGACGTTGGCGCGTTGCCGCGGAACTCGCCGATGCCGCCGCGGATGGTGGTCGTTGGAATACCGCCCGCGATGTTGAAGCCGCCAATGGCCGCGCCACCTCCGCGCCCACCGCCACCCCCGCCGCCTCCTCCGCGACCTCCCCTGCCGCCAGCCTGACCCGGATTGGCAGGAACACCCAGTGTCCACGTGAAGCCGACGCGCGGGCTGAGCCCGACGTCCGTCGGCAGCTCGTTGGTGCGGCGCCCGAACTTCTCCTCGATGACAGGATTGAACGCCGGCGTGCCGCTCACCCGCGATCCCTCGAGCCGCAGCCCGTAATTGAGCGAGAACCGCGCATCCCGGCGCCATGTATCCCCGAGGTACAGGCCGCCGGTCATGTTCCCGCCGTTACGCGCCCGCGGAGACACGGTTCGCGTGAAGGAAACCGGCGTCAGCGCCGCGAACTCCTCGAGCGAGTTGAACTGAAAGGTCCCGAACTGGTTCGACGAGGCGCTCTGCGAGAAATCCGTGTATCCGAAAAGGGCACCGAGCTTGTATCGATGTGCCGCGCCGGCGGAGAGCCAGGAGAGCTCGTTCGAGACCTGGATGTTCTCGTTGTCGGAATACTGCGGAAGTCCGGTGTTGCCGCCGAACTGGAGATTGCTGACGCTGCGCGACCCGTCGGACAGTGTCGAGGACACTCGTACGCGTCCACCCGGGAGGTATACATAGGGGTCCGTGTCGGCCGTGCTGGTCGATACCGCCGCGCGGAGCTCGTTGATGAGCCCCGAGCCGACGATCGACGAAAGAGTGACCTGCCCGCCCCCGCCGAGACTCCTGCTGTCGCCGCCATTGTGTGGCACCGAGAGCGTCCCGATGCGCCCGGCATCGGTGATCCCCCACCGCCAGTCTCCGCGCACCGCCATGGTGTGGTTGTCGCCGAGGCGATAGTCGAGTCGGCCGAGCAGGCTGAGGTTGTCAGAGAGCTGGTTGTTCGGGATCAGCCCGATCGTCGGCGAGAGCGAATACATCGACTGGAGGATGTCGACGAAGCGCGCCGCGGAATCCGGGCTCACGCCCAACCCTTCCAGGGTGTACGCGTCTGCCGAAGTGAGAGATCGCACGGCATCCGAACGGCGGCGCAGCTGGAATGAGCCGAAGTAGAAGAGCTTGTTCCTGATCACCGGAGCACCCCACCCGCCGCTCACCTGATGCTGGGTGTAGCCCTGGCCGAAGACTCCGTTCTCCTCGTCCTCCCACTGAAGATCCGGATCGCGAAGCGAATACGTGACGGAGCCGGTTGGCTGGTTCGTGCCGCCGCGACTGGTGGACGCGATCTGCCCTCCGGTGAACTGGCCCCGCGACACATCGTACGTGCTGGTGATCACCCGGGTGCTGCGTATGGCTTCCTGGGGGACCGCATCTCCTCCGGTGGCCAGGCCATCGAGGGTGATCGAGTTCTGGTCGGTGCGCTGTCCCGCTATGGACACTCCGACCGCCGTGGTATCGCTGCCGTCGATCGTCACGACGCCCGGCGCAAGCGCCGCCAGCGCGAGCGGATCGCTCCCATCGATCGGCAGCCGCGCTACGTATTCGGCGAGCAGCGCGCGCTCGAGTGCGCCGGGCTCCGGCCGATTGTTGTTCGGTACCGCCGCCTGGGCAACGATCGTCTGCGTCGCGAGAGTCTGCGGAACGACGCTCATCGTGAAGTCCGCGACCAGGCGATCCTCATCACCCTGCCGAAGCACGAGCATCTGGCTCGGTGCGTATCCCAGGTGGCGCGCCGTCACCTGATACCGCCCGCCGCCATCCGGGAAGAGAATGGTATACTGCCCCTTGTCGTTGGTCTCGCGACCACGCGTGATCTGAGTCTCGATCGACGTCGCTTCCACGCGAGCGCCCGCGAGGGGCCTCCCATCCGGGGAAAACACCCGCCCGGTGAGGATGTCCGTGGTGGAGCCGATCTGCGCTGCGACGAGCGAGGGTAGCGCGATCAGGGAGAGCGCGGCCAGAGTCAGGCAAGCTTTCATCGGTGCGTCTGGTGTCGGAGTCGGGCGCCGGGAGTGCCGGACATCGGACGGAGCTGTCGGGCGGGGCGCGTACCGCATTTGACGAGCGCGACATCGAGCCGTTAAGGCCTTCCGATTGATGCCGCGCCCCGATCCCGTTCCGGAGTGAGCCGCGCCCTTGCTGCTGGAGGGTAACGTGCCCGATACTACGACTCTGCATTTATCCTCGAAGTACGGCATCTACGCTCGCGCCGTCGGCAAGTCCCTTCAGGGA
This sequence comes from Gemmatimonadaceae bacterium, assembly GCA_041743365.1. Lineage (GTDB taxonomy): Bacteria > Gemmatimonadota > Gemmatimonadetes > Gemmatimonadales > Gemmatimonadaceae > JANPKQ01. Next base: position 510 of record JBGTMW010000170.1, on the reverse strand, counting down.
GGTCAGCATCTGGCGCACGAGCGTGATGACAGCGGCGAGATGTTCCGGCAGGGGGCAAACCCGCCGATGACGGACGGAGAAGCGCGGTCATCAGAACGGCCGCCTCAACGCGGTGCCTCGGGCTCTCCGGCAGAGTCCCGGGACGAGGCCGTCCTCCGGCTGGAAGGGGACCTCGAGAAGCTGAGAGCCCTTCTACGGGAGCACCTTCTGCAGCGCGAAGGCGTCGAGGAGGAGCTGCGCGCGAGCGCCGAACAGTACCGTATGCTCGCCGAGTCGATGGACGACATGGTGTCGCTCCACTCCGAGGATGGGCGGTTTCTGTACGTGTCGCCCTCGTCCACGAAGCTGACGGGGTTTCCGCCTCACCGATACCTCGACGGCGACCCGTGCGCGTTCGTGCATCCCGACGACCGCGAGCGTCGCACGAAGCCCGCGCTCCAGGCGGTGCTGCGCGGCGAGTCTCCGACGGTCGAGCTGCGCGCGCTCTGCGAGGATGGCAGCTATCGCTGG
>JBGTMW010000169.1:0-12429 GCA_041743365.1 Gemmatimonadaceae bacterium | reverse complement strand
GCGATCCGTCGGGAACCACCGGGCCCGCCCCGATCGCCCCGGACACGACACCGCCGCCGATCATCCGCGAGATGCGCGGACTCTGGATCGCCACCGTTGCGAACATCGACTGGCCCTCCCGCTCCACGCTCACCGCCGACCAGCAGCGCGCCGAGATGCGCGACATCCTGGATCGCGCCGCGACGGCCGGGCTCAATGCTGTCATCTTCCAGATCCGTCCCGCGGCGGACGCCGTCTACAGCTCGACGCTCGAGCCGTGGGCGGCGATGCTCTCCGGACAGCAGGGCACCGATCCGGGTTACGATCCGCTCGCGTTCGCGGTGGCCGAGGCGCACGCGCGCGGGCTCGAGCTGCACGCCTGGATCAACCCCTTCCGCGCCGGCAACTCGCGCGACACCGCGCTGCTCGCGGCGTCGCATTCGTTCAACGTGCGTCGCGACGTCGTGCGCGTTTACGGAACCCAGATCTGGCTCGATCCCGGCGAGCCCGCGGTGCACGATCACGTCATGTCCGTCATTCGCGACATTGTGCAGCGCTACGACATCGATGCCGTGCACGCCGACGATTACTTCTACCCATACCCGCAGACGAGCAACGGCAGCACTATCGAGTTTCCCGACAGCGAAAGCTACGCGCGCAGCGGCTCGACGCTGTCGCGCGCCGACTGGCGCCGCGAGAACGTGAACCGGTTCATCGAGCGACTGTACCGCGAGGTGCACGAGCTGAAGCCGACGATAAAGGTCGGGATCTCGCCCTTCGGCATCTGGCGCCCGGGGAATCCGCCGGGAATCACGGGGCTCGATGCGTACAGCGCGATCTACGCCGACTCGCGGAAGTGGCTCCAGCAGGGTTGGGTGGACTATCTCGCCCCGCAGCTCTACTGGTCGATCAGCGCGCCGCAGCAGAGCTTCCCCGTGCTCCTCGACTGGTGGCTCGCGCAGAACACACTCGGCCGGCACGTTTGGCCCGGTCTCGCCGCGTACCGGGTGAACGACGGCACCGCCAGTGCCTTCGGGATCACGGAGATTCCGAACCAGATCACGGCGATGCGCGTTCGCCCTGCCGCATCCGGGTATCTGCTCTACAACACCACGACGACGCTTCGGCGCGACAACGGGGCGCTGGCGGCCGCGGTCGCGCCGCTGAATTTGCCGCGTGCGATCCCACCCGCCTTCACGTGGCTCGATGCGCTGCCGCCGGACGCACCCATCCTGACGGTGTCGGGCCGGACGATCACTGTCGCTCCCGGCGGCGCCGAGGTGCCGCGCTGGTGGGTGATTCGTGTGCGCACCGGCGGTACGTGGGCGACGCACGTGGTCTTCGGTGATCGGAGCACGCTGACGGTCACCGGTGATCCCGAGCGGGTGCTCGCGAACGCGATCGACGAGGCCGGGAATGCGAGCACCATGTCATCGTGGGTGCGGCCGTAGGACCCGAGGCACTCAATCAGGCATGCCATCGTCGACATACCGAAGCATGAGGCGGCGTCCCGCGCAGCCGGCGTTCCCCCTGAACCAATGATTGACGCATAGCGCGGTGCCAACGGGATTCGTGGCGGTCGACTTCCTCTCCAGTAGTGCGAGTTCCCTCCAGCCGCCGCCATAATCCATGTTGACGTGGGTATTATCGTCGTACGCATTCAGCTCCGGGCGAAACTCCTGTTGGATGGAGACGCTCTCGCTGTTCTGCACCTGAATGAGGGTGCGGGTGTGCACTGCACCGCCATCCTCGTCGATTACCAGGCGCGCGTCCACGAGTGTTGCGCATCCCTGCAGGGGGCGTGTACAACGAGGATACTGCGGTCTTGCCTTCGGGTTCCATGCCGGGCAGCCTGCGTTTTCCTCATAGTAGGATACCGGCTGCTGCACCGGCGCTTACTGCGCGCTGTTCCCGTAGCTGCGAGCGGAAGGAGCCCGCCGATTGGATACCCGCCCGACCAACGTCGGCGAATCAAGGATCGTAATTCGTAGGCGATTCCGTTGAGCGGAGCCCTCTCGCTGGCGCGCTGGCGAGATTAGAGTACGTTAATCTCGGGAATCTCGGGAATCTCGGGAAATCCTACCGGCACGCGATCGCGCCCTTCCTCCGGCGAGGACACTATTTACCAGTTGTTGCGACTTCCCGCATCGCGGGGCTCACCGTGAATGGATGCTCTCGACCGTCACGGGTGGACGGATGCGGCTGCGTTCGAGTGGCTGGGCGTCCGGTTCGGAATACGGACCGACAGTCCGGATCTGATGGCGCTTGCAGGCTCCCGGTTGCCGCCGGCGTCGGTGCCTTCGGAGAGCGATCACGTCGACGTGCTATTCTCGTTGACGGGAGGGGGTTACGCATCGAGGGGAATGCGGCGCCATCAGATTCTCTACGAGGGGTTTGCGACCATCACTCGCACGCTCGACCGCGAGGCGCTCGCCGATGCGTTCGACTCGGCGCTGCATGTGGCATTGGCCGAACGGGCAACTCAGTGGGTCTTCGTGCATGCAGGCGTCGTCGGCTGGCAGGGGCGGGCGATTCTGCTGCCAGGCGCGACATTCACCGGAAAGACATCGCTCGTCGCGGCGCTGCTGCGCGCGGGGGCGGTGTTTTATTCCGACGATCGCGCGGTGATCGACGCGGCGGGTCGCGTGCATCCGTACGCGAAGCCGCTGTCTATACGGGAGGCGCGGACGGCGCGACAGGTTCCGCGCAGCGCGACTTCATTCGGCGCGGATGTCGGCTCGAAACCCTTGCCGGTCGGCCTGGTCGCGTTCACACGGTACCGGGAAGGCGCCTCCTGGTCACCGCAACCGCTTCCGCCGGGTCAGGCGATGCTCGCCGTCCTCGAACATACCTCGGCGCTGCGTACTCGGCCGAGAACCGTGTTGGCGACATTGCGACGTACGATCACCGGAGCCGCCTCCTACCGCGGTGTGCGTGGCGATGCGACTGAAACCGCGGCACGCCTGCTCGCGCTCATCTGACCGCAATCGGCTTCGCCCAAAGACCACGCCTGCTCCCGGTGGGCGTATCACGGCCCGGTCCCTGTTGAGAATCTGACAGGTGCAGACACCGCTCCCGGTTGCGCGCACGGACGATCTGATCGTCCTCGATGTGGACGACGAGACCGTGGCGTACGATCTCATCCGCCACCGCGTGTACTGTCTGAATCGCATCGCGGCGATAGTTTGGGGGATGTGCGACGGGAAGACGGGCATCGACCGAATGACCACTGCGGTATCCACGGCAACAGGGGCGCCTCGGGACCGGGACATGGTCTGGTATGCGCTCCGCCGGCTCAACGGTGCGCGCCTGCTCGCGAATCCGCTTCGACCCGAGGCCGTCGAACGGGTTGTGTCCCGCCGTGAGCTTCTGCGACGGATCAGAATCAGCGGCCTGGGCCTCTTCATCCTCCCGACGGTCGCAACGATCATCGCCCCCAGTACTCTACAGGCACAGGCGAGCTGCCTCCCATCGGGAGCGCCCTGTAGTCGGACCCTGGGTCTCCCGTGTTGCTCTGGCCAGTGTCGCGGTCAGCCACCCGGTGCGGATCTCGGGACGTGCTCGTGAGGAGAGCACGGCCTGCACGCCGAGCAAGCACCGGCGAACCTATAGCCATCGTACTCCGAGGCGCCTGGCGTCAGAATCCCGAGGTGCTCGCGCTCTCGCCCGAGGAGCTCGTTCCGCACGTCGACACGCTGGTCCGATCAGGTTCCGGCGCCCTCGTCTGGCATCGTCTCCGAAACGCGTCCTGGCGCCATGACCCCGCTCTCGATTCCTTTCGGGCCGCCCACCACACCGATCGACTTCGGGCCGTCATCAGTGCGCGCTGCATCGACCGCGCCGTCCGAACGATGCGGGCGAAGGGCATCGACGCGCTCCTGCTGAAGGGTTGGTCCATCGCACGGCTCTACGCGGAGCCGGCCCTGAGGCCGCTGGGCGATATCGATCTACTCGTTCGCGCGCGCGATAGTCCGCGCGCGCGAGTCGAGGCGGCGGCGCTTGCGACTCGTCCGCCGGTCGATCTGCATACCGGGCTGTCGGATCTCACCGATCGAACCGTGACGGAGCTGTTCGACCGGTCCGCCATGATCCAGCTCGGAGACACGGAGGTTCGGATCCTCGGACGCGAGGATCAGCTACGCCATCTCTGCCTACACTTCTTTCGACACGCCGGAGCACGCCCGCTCTGGTTGTGCGACATCGCGGCGGCCCTCGAAGCAATGCCCGCCGATTTCGACTGGGATTCGTGTCTCCGCGGGGATGCACTGCTCACCCAACGTGTCCTCTGCGCCATTCGGCTGGCGGAAATGCTTCTCGATGCGCGGCCGGCCAGGCCACTTCCCGCGGAACAGTGTCGATCGGTCCCGAACTGGCTCACGTGCGCTGTGCTCGAGAGTTGGGCAGCGCCCTTCGACCCGCGTGTGTATCGCCCGACTGCGCTGTCGCTGTCACTGCGCGAGCCTCGGGAGATCCTGCCAGCGATTGCGCGTCGATGGCCGAATCCGATAGAGGCCACGGTGCTGCGCGCCGCTTCGCTGGACGATTCGCCTCGGCTCCCCGTCCAACTGCGCGAAGCGATCGTCAGGGTCGTCCGATTCACGCGGAACGCCTGGAGCGCGACAGATGACAATTCCGGGAGCCTGCGTCAGTAGCTAGCGTAGTGGCACTCCGCTGCCGCAAGCGGAGTCCGGAGCAAGTCGCTACCACCTCCGGGTGTGGGCCCGCCAGCGATCGAGCCGAACGGCGAGATCCGCTACGAGATGTCGCGACGTCAATGACTCGGAAATTCCCAAAGGGAAATACCAATGCGAATCTTTCTGACCGGATCGACAGGAGTGATCGGTCGACGCCTGATCCCGCGGCTCGTCGTCGCGGGGCATGGCATCACCGCGGTCGGTCGAGCTGCGGAGAAGCGCGAGCACCTCCGCGAGCTGGGTGCGACGCCAGTGCAGGTCGACCTGTTCGATCCACCGGCGCTGCGGCGAGCGGTCAGCGGCCATGACACGGTGATCAATCTCGCCACGAGCATTCCCGCCAGCTCGCGCGCCTTCCTTCCCGGCGCGTGGCGGGAGACCGCCAGACTTCGACGCCTCGCGTCGGCCAACCTGGTGGATGCGGCCATCGCCGGAGGCGCCGACCGCTTCATCCAGGAGTCGTTTGCGCCGATCTACAGGGATGGAGGCGATGACTGGATCGACGAAGAGTCGCCCGTGAAGCCGGCGCGTTACAACAGCTCGGTGCTCGACGCAGAGGCCGCCGCGCAGCGATTCTCGGCGGGCGGCCGCGTCGGGATCGCGCTTCGCTTCGCGCTCTTCTATGGGCCGGACAGCGGCTACACGGTCGACACGATCCGCTACATCAACCGGGTATGGGCGCCGGTCTTCGGTTCGCCGGCGGCCTCTATCATCCATCTCGCACGATGACGCGGCCGGTGCCGTCGTCGCGGCGCTGCGCCTTCCGGCGGGCACCTACAATGTCGCGGACGATGAACCGATGCGCCGGCGCGAGACGCGAGCGGGGTGAGCGGGGCGACGCGATGGCATCCCGCGCCGCCCCCCCTGAACCGTCACCGTTGCCGCACCTGAATGTTCCCGTTGGCGGTCGGGATCAATGGAAAAGCCGGCCTCAGCATGCAAGCCATCGGCGGCCCGCCGAACGCGGGGCTCCCCCGGTCGGGCGGGTCGCTCGCGCCTTCACCGTTGTCCTCCACCCGGAAGACAAGGTACAACCCTGGAGGTTGCGGCACGCCGTTGACTACGTATCTCCTGGCCGGCCCACTGAACCAGGCCTGATTGCCGACGATCACCAGGCAGTCTACGTCGATGTGCACCTTCGCCTCGGCGCCAAACGTGAACAGCGTGTGTAATTCCACCTGCCCCTTGGCGGTCGGATCCGGGTTCGTGGACAATGCCGTGAACGAGTACTGCTCCGCGGCACGGTTTCCAATGGGCGTGCTGAGCTCGAAGTGCCCGGTCGCGCGTCCTCCGGTCGCCGCCTGCGCGGCGTCGATCGTCTGATCCGCGCTCGGACTCGAGGCGAGCGCGAACTCTGCCCAGTCGTAAGGTGTCGCGCCCGGGTCGGCGACCGACGCCGCGATCTCGGCAGCCTCGGGTGCGGTGATTCCGGGTAGCTGTGTGTCGTTGTCGCATGCCGCCAGCGCGACGCAGATCGCGAGCACGACGGCATTGGTTTTCCTGAACATGGTTTCGTCTCCCGTTGCTGGTGTACTGTTGCAACGAAACTCCATTACCCTGGATGCGCCGCGAGACGCGGCGTCCACTGCAAGCGCTGCCCAGGCGAGGAAAGGCGCACCACCTCCTGCGTTCATACCCGGGGGGGGTTCGATCGCGAGCCGCTGACGATATGGCGACGGGGTTGGCCCCGCAAGATGGAGCTCGCCGTCCTTCAGGGCGGCAGTCGCAGTCGGCAGTCGCAGTCGGCAGTCGCCGTCGCAGTCAGACCTTACGATCCAGCCGAATTTGCGCCAGCGTTGGATGGTGCCTCACGCTCCATCGCGAGGTGTTCCTCGACGAGGCATCGTTCGCGTACCACACCCTTCGGAGCCATCGCATGTCCCGTAATGCGTCCGCCGTATCGATAGTCGGCGCCTTCCTCATCGTCGCCCCATCGCCAGCGCTGAATGCACAGGCGAATTCCCTCGAGGCCGTCCAGTGGTTCTCCGGCTGCTGGGAGCGGGCTTCCGGAGATCGACGCACCGTCGAGCGATGGCATCCTCCCGCGCAGGGGGTGATGCGCGGCGTAAGCCGGTCGTTCGCTGGCGCCACGGAAACCGGCGGCGAGCGACTTCGTATCTACTCGTCCGATGGCACCCTCATCTACGAGGCGCACCCGTCCACGCAGGCGCTGACCGAGTTCCGCGCGACCTCCATTACATCCGATGAGATCGTCTTCGAGAACCCGGCGCATGATTTCCCGCAGCGTGTCATCTACCGGAAGCAGGGAACCGACTCCCTGGTCGCGCGCATCGAGGGCGACCGCGCCGGCCGGAGCCAACCCGTCACCTTCGCGTTCCGCCGGATCGACTGCGCGGGCGAGACCGAGGCGCCGGCAGCCCTGGCGCAGGACGCACTACAGCCGTTCTATGCCGATCTAGCGGATCGGCTGCGCGCGAAGCCGACCGCGACTCCGGCGTGGTTCGTTCACCACGCGCTTCCCGAATTCACCTACGTGAACTGGTCGGGAAGCGGCTACCAGGCACGCGTGGGCAGCTACCAGACGCAGGTGAGCGCGGCTCGCGCCTCGGCGGCCGCGAATCCTCCGGCGCTTGCCGATTACATGGTTGGCGTAACTATCCAGAGCATACTCGTCCGCGGTGACACCGCCGAGATTCTCGCATCGATCCGGCAATCGGCACGTGTCGCCGACGCTGCCGGACGATATGGCGCAGCTGGCGAATTGCACGTCCGCACCAGCGTGCAACGTCGCCTGGACAGATGGGTCCGGCGCGGGACCGAATGGCGGCTGGCCGCCGCCGCCGTGGTCGGCGACGAGACGTTCATCGACGGGCGTCTGGTAATTCAGAACGGAATGGCGGTGACCCCACCGGGCTGAGCCGGGGCGCGGCGGCCACGCCGCCGCTGCACGCAACTTGCCAAGATCAGATGTTTGTGCCGCCACGCCGGCGCGCCGCTCTGACCCGGAGGTTCGCCATGGTCCGCTGCTCCGCTCTCTCGCTCTTCCTGCTCCTCGCGGCCTGTGACCAGGATCGGCTCGGTCCTGGCGGCGAGGTCCCGCCACCCGCGCTCGCGATCAGCGATGAAGAGCGCGGGCCCCCGGAGCCGTACCCGTTCGGCCCGGACACGTACCGCGTCGGTGTCTTCACCGGCGAGGGCATCACCGAGCCGGGACTGAGGTGCGTTGAGGGCAAGGCCGCAGCCCACACCTGCACCGGCTTTCTCGCGAGCAGCGTCGACGGTGCCCGGCTCGATGTGACGCTCTCCCTCCCGGGAAAGGCGCGGCCATTTCCACTCGTCGTGCTCGTACACGGCTACGCTGGAAGCAAGACCGGCTCGGGAGACATCGCCGCGCAGCTGCGGGCGGAAGGCTATGCAGTTCTTCGGTACTCGACACGAGGCTTCGGCGATTCGTGGGGCCAGGTGAACATGTCGGACCCCCACGCGGAGATCGCCGATCTTCGCAGCATGGTCGCACAGATCGTCGACAGCAGGCAGTTCGGCATAAACGGAGATGCCGTCGCGATTACGGGAGCATCGTACGGCGGCGGCCACTCGTGGCTGTCGACGCTGCAGCCGACCTTCACGACGCCGCGCGGCAACACGGTTCGCATCCGCACCGTCGTTCCAATCGCGCCGTGGACGGACCTTCTCTACTCTCTGATTCCGAACGGGCGGGAACGCCGGTCGGTCGAGATCCCGGGCGGCCTCAAGCTCAGCTACGTCAACGGGCTCTACGCATCCGGGATCAGGCGGAATCCGGACCGGCCCTATCCGAATTATCCCGAGTACTTCATCGGCTGGCACGCGTGGATGAACGCGGCCGAACCGACCGCGATGGACCCCGTATATTCATCCATCGTCGACGGTCTCGCGGGTTATCGGTCCATCTGGTGGCAGCAGCGCTTCTGGCAGTCGGTTCCGAGCAGTCCGATACCGATCTTCCAGGTGCAGGGGTTCACCGATGATCTCTTCCCGCTGCCGGAAGCGAAGCGAATGCTGCTGGCGCTGAAGACGCTGAATCCGGACTACCCGATCGCGACGTACCTCGGAGATCTCGGGCATCCGCGCGCGAGCAACAAGCCCGGCGAGGTGGATCATGTGCTCGGTCTCATGCGGCAGTGGCTCGCATATTACCTGAAGGGCGAAGGGGCCACGCCGCCGAACGTCATCTACGCGGCGCTGACCCGGCCACGGAACGAGCCATTCGACGCCGGCAACGTTCTCGTGGTGAATCACTACGATGAGCTCTGGACGTCGACACTGCGCGCCCGGTTCGACAACCCGGCCATCCTGACCAACCCGGATTCGGATCCAATGGCGGGATTCTTCTGGGATCCGTTCGTCATGGAAGGCTCGCGCGAGCTCGAGCCGCTGCCCGAGCCGCCCGCGTCGCCAATAGTCGTCGGGAGCCTCGGCGCGTACGAGGTCCCCGTGGCATCGCTCGCCTCCGGCTCGGACATCGAGATCGCCGGACAGCCCGTCGTGCGGCTGCACGCCTCGACGGTGGCGTCCCGGGTTCAGTTGAACGTGCGGCTGTTCGAGGTCGCGAATGGCGAGAAGAAGCTGATCACCCGCGGCACCCATACACTCGACAGCGGCGTTCCCGGAGCGCCCATCGGCGAAGCCGACGTCGCCATTGTGACATACGGCAATCGCTGGCGTGCATCCAGTGGAAGTACGCTGCGGATCGAGATCACCAACGTCGATTCACCCTACATCACTCCGAGCCGGGTTCCGAGCGTGACGGTGATATCGGCGGTGGAGCTGGAGGTGCCCGTCCGCTGAGCAGGGGAAATGTGGCAATGAGCGGGGCGACGCGATGGCATCCGCGCCGCCCCAGCGGAACGGTCACTGTTGCCGCAACTGAACAGAGCGCGCCTTTCGCCCCCGCCGACCAAGGCGTTATCCTGACCGGAAGTCACCCGAGAAGCACCTCGACGGGAGCGCCCGCTGACCGACGCCCACGACTTCCTGCAGAATCTCGCGCTCGTTCTCTGCGTCGCGGCGGTCACCACCGTCGTCTTCCAGCGGCTGCGGCAGCCTGTCGTATTCGGCTATCTCCTCGCCGGCCTGATCATCGGCCCTCACATTCCGATCCCCCTCGTCGTCGACGAGGCCACGGTCCATACACTCTCCGAGCTCGGCGTCATCCTCCTGATGTTCGGGCTTGGGCTTGAGTTCAGCCTTCGCAAGCTCCTCCAGGTAGGGCCGACGGCCGGCCTGATTGCTGTGGCCGAGACCAGCGCGATGGTGTGGTTCGGTTATCTCGCCGGGCAGGCCCTTGGATGGACCCCGATCGAGAGCATCTACGCCGGCGCGATCATCGCGATCTCGTCCACGACGATCATCGTGAAGGCGTTCGCCGAGCACGGAATCAAGGGCAAGATTGCCGACATAGTGTTCGGGGTCCTCATCATGGAGGACCTCATTGCGATCCTCCTGCTGGCGATCCTCACGACGATTTCGGCTGGCGCCGATCTCTCGACCGGCAGCCTCGCCGTCACCGCGGGGAAACTTGCCATCTTCCTGGCGGGCCTGGTCGGGGTCGGCCTGCTGATCATCCCTCGACTCGTACGCTTCATCGTTGGGCTGAATCGCCCTGAGACCACCCTCGTGGCGAGCGTCGGGATCTGCTTCGCCGCCGCTCTCCTCGCCAGTGCGTTCGGTTACTCGGTTGCGCTCGGTGCGTTCATCGCCGGATCGCTCGTCGCGGAGTCGGGTGAGGAAAGGATCATCGAGCTCGTTGCGCCTGTACGCGATATCTTCGTCGCGATCTTCTTCGTTGCCGTAGGGATGCTCATCAACCCCACGCTCATAGCCGAGCGCTGGGTAGAGGTCGTCGTCTTCGGGCTCATCGTCATCACCGGGAAGGTGCTCGCGATATCGGTGAGCGCCTTCTTCACGGGATACTCGGTGCGAACGTCGGTGCAGACGGGGATGAGCCTCGCGCAGATCGGGGAGTTCTCGTTCATCATCGCCGCGGTGGGGCTACAGACCGGCGCTACCCGCGACTTCCTCTATCCGGTGGCAATCACGGTCTCCGCCATTACGACGCTGACGACGCCCTGGCTGATCAGGGCGTCAGGTCGCGCGGCGAGCCACGTGGACCGACACCTTCCCGGTCCGCTCCAGACGTTCGTGGCCCTGTACGGAACCTGGCTCCAGAGCCTCCGCAGCGCACCGAATCACGGAGGCGGACGCTATCGCCCCCGACGGCTCATCCGCCTGCTGCTGCTCGACGCGCTCGTGCTGGCGGGACTGATCATCGGTGTATCGCTCGAGGCCGGCCGCGTGAGCGCCATGCTGAGCAGGGTGAGTGGGATCTCTGATGAGGTGGCCCGCTACGTGGTCATCGCCGGCGCGATTGTCGTGGCAGTACCGCTGATCGTGGGAATGACGAGGATCGCGCGCTTTCTCGGGCTGACACTCGCCCTGCGCGCTCTCCCCGCCGCGCCGGAGGGAAAGATCGACCTCGCGCTGGCTCCGCGACGAGTGCTGGTCGTCACGATTCAGCTCGGGATCGTGCTTCTCGTCGGCATCCCTCTGCTGGCGGTGACGCAGCCCTTCGTTCCACCGCTGCGCAGCGCCGGTGTGCTGATCGTCGTGCTCGGCCTGCTCGGCGTTGGTTTCTGGCGGAGCGCGATGAACCTCCAGGGCCATGCGCGGGCGGGCGCGGAATTGATCGTGGCCGCGCTCGCACAGCAGATGGCGAAGCCGGCGAATCCCGCGGACGCTTCGGGCGACGGTACCAATGGACTCGAGCGCGTGCATCAACTTCTACCCGGACTCGGCGAGCCGAAGGTCGTGCGCCTTGGCGCGGAGAGTCACGCCGTGGACAGGACGCTCGCCCAGCTTGACCTGCGCGGTCTCACCGGTGCGGCCGTGCTCGCGATCACGCGGAGCGGCGAGCCGGTGATAGTCCCAACGGGTCGGGAAGTTCTGCGCGCGGGTGACATGCTCGCGCTCGCGGGAACCGACGACGCCGTTGCGGCGGCGACGAAGCTGCTCGAGTAGGTTTGTCGCATGCGAACCATCCGGGCTCTGCTCGTCGCCCTCGCCGTACCTCTGTGGGCCGATGCACAGATTGGTGCACTTCGACAACCGGACGCCGCACCGAGGCTCGGCATACGCCAGCTCGACGTCGGACAGGGCGATGCGGCGCTGATCACCACGCCCGAGGGGCGCAGGATCCTGATCGACGCAGGTCCGGCCGCAACCGCGGTCGCGGATCTGCTGCGAAGGGAAGGCATCGACACGCTGGACCTGGTCATCGCCTCACACAACCACGCGGATCACATCGGTGGAATGGCCGCCGTGTTCGCGACGGTCGTCGTGCGAGCCTACGTCGAGAACGGCCTCCCGCACACCACCGCCACCTATCGCAGGACACTCGCCGCCGTGGAGCGCGAAGCCGGACTTCGCTATCTCGAAGCTACCAACCGTACAATCACGCTCGGGTCGGTCACGGTGCGCATCCTTCCACCGTCGGCCATGGATGCATCGCAAAACAACAACTCGGTGGGAGTCCTTGTCGAGTACGGACGCTTTCGCGCCCTCTACACCGGTGACGCTGAGCATCCGGCGCTGGCGGAGTGGCTGCGCGAGGGGCGCGTGCCGCGGGTGACGCTGGTGAAGATCTCGCACCACGGCAGCTGGAACGGCACCACCGAACAACTCGTGCGAGCCTCGGCGCCGGCCATCGCCCTCATCTCCGTCGGCGCCCGGAATCGCCATGGGCATCCCGCTCCGCAGG
>JBGTMW010000168.1:0-8439 GCA_041743365.1 Gemmatimonadaceae bacterium | reverse complement strand
GCCATTCGCGAGCTCGCTGCCATGCAGCCGGTCGAACCGAGGGCGAGTCTGACGTGGGGCCCGTTCGAGTCACTCGGCAGCGAGCGCCTGCTGCTGGCGAGGCTCCTGCTCGCGTCGGGGAACGCCCGGGAGGCCGAGCGGGTCGCGTCGCAGCTCGACGCGACCGAGCCCGCGATCTACCTGATGTACCTGCGCCCGAGCCTCCTGCTGCGGAGAGATGCGGCGCGGCTTCTGCGGAACGATGCGCAAGCCGCTTTCTATCAGAGTCGGGTCGAGGGGCTCGGAGACTCCGGGCCGCCCTGACTTAAGCTCGAGCGCGTTGCGCGAGTGCCACTCCCGTACGACCTCACACCAACCATGGAGGGACGCGAATGCCCCATAACCATCCCAAACCGCCCCAACACATACCGGGACCAAAGCTACCGAACCCGAACGTACCGGCGACCAAGGGCGAGCTGAACGAGTGGGCAGATCATCTTTATCACTATCTTGTCGAATTGCGGGAGATCCTGAATACACACATTCACGCCAAGGTTCCTCCGGCGCACTCCGGCGGAAAGGGCGAGGAGAAGGGCCCGCCAGCGAAGATTCTGGAGCACATTGGCTTTCCGCCCGAGCCGCCCTGGGAGATGCAGTAACCGGAGAGCTACCAGCTCTCCCCACCGCTCCCGGCCGGAGCTTGCAGCCGAGCAGCCAGCTCGGATGCCCGCACGGCCGGGAGCCTTGCGTGTTTACACCCGGTGAACGGTTCGGAGCTCACCGTGAGCCGAACGAAACACCGATCCCCCAGGTGCTCGGCCCTTCATCGATCAGGACCTTCCTCCACGCGAGGTTGACACCCAGGCCGGGCGCCAGGTTCATCAGCCCGACTCCGGCATCGCTCCCTCCAGCATCGACGGTGTAACCAGCGAGGGAAGCGCTCCGTAGGGGACGAGCATAATCGCGAACCAGGCAGCGATGTGCTTTCGTCCTGTGCTGCGGCCGGCCCGGGCACGGCACCGATCACGAGCCATCCGACCAGAATTGCGATCAGCTATCTCATCTGCTTCTCCTGGGAGGGTCTGGCGGGGAAGCTACGAAACCGGCTGAGCCAGCCCATACTTTCAATGACGTAGTCCCGCGCGACCGCACGTCCCTCTTGCAGCATGCGCCTCGACATCCCACGTTGTTGACACGGCGCTAACACCCGGAACCCCGGACGCGCCCCACAATCGACGCCACGCCGGGCCGAACCGACTCGGCACCCATGAGATCATGAAGCACCTCTCGCTGACGCCTCCGGCGGGATTCCCCGCGGCGACGCTCACCACCACCGGCCAGTTCCGGCAGGTCCGGACTCTGGAGGCCGCGCTCCGCTGCCGCGAGTCCATTCTCAGCGCGGTGGCCTTCGCCGCGACGCGCTTCCTCGACGATCCGGACTGGGAGTCGAACATCGGCGATGTGCTCGACCGCCTCGGGACCGCGGCAGAGGTCAGCCGCGTCTACATCTTCGAGATGTTCTGCGACCCGGCCGGAACGCTTCGCATCAGCCAACGACACGAGTGGGTGGCCCCGGGAATCTCCGCGGAGATCGACAACGAGGAGCTCCAGAACCTCGACCTCTTCGCAGCGGGGCTCGGTCGGTGGGGCGACCTGCTTCCACAAGGGGAAGCGATCCACGGGGCTGTGGACTCGCTGCCGGAGGTGGAGCGCCCGATGCTCGTGGATCAGGGCATACTGTCGATCGCGATAGTCCCGGTGACCGCCGGGAACGAGTGCTGGGGATTCCTCGGGTTCGACGACTGCGTCACTGCGCGCGAGTGGGGAACGGAGCTCGATGCGCTGCGCACGGCGGCCGGAATGCTCGGCGCAACGCTCACGCGCCTGCGAAACGACCGGCGTACCGGTGCCCAGTACGCGGTCGCGCAAATGCTCAACGAATCGACGGTGGAAATCGGGCTTCCGCCGGGGATCGTCGACACCATCTGCCGCCACCTCGAGTGCCGGAGCGGACGCGTCTGGCTCGCTGGTGAGGACGCGCGCGAGCTTTCCTGCGAGGTGGGCGAAGGCGACGCCGCATTCCTGGATCAGGGCGAGGCCGCGATCCCCTCGCAGCGCGTCGCACAGGCCTTCGCAACCGGCAACGTGATCCTCGACGGGCCGGAGGGAGCGGGTGCTCCGCATGCTCCCCTGGTCGCGGCGTTTCCGCTCAGGGCCGGCGCCACGATGTTCGGCGTCATCGAGCTGATGGATCCAGCCGCATCACCGAACGATGACGGTCTCCGCCGGACGCTTTCCGTAATTGGCGGAGCGATCGGCCAATTCCTGAAGCGACAGCGCGAAGCCGAGCGCGCGAGGATGGAGGAACGCGAGCGTCAGCGCGGCGAGGAGGAGCTTCGCGAGAGCGAGGAACGGTTCCGCCGACTCAGCGAGGCGAGCATCGAGGGGATCATCATTCACGATGCCGGCGTCGTGCTCGACGTGAGTGCACGCTTCGCCCAGATGTTCATGTACTCGGTCGACGAGCTCTTGAACCGCAACGTGCTCGACTTCCTTCCGGCTCCCGACTGGCGCCACGTCATCCTCGAGCGCGTGCGCTCGGGATCGGAGCAGCCGTACGAGATGGTAGGCATCAGGAAGGATGGCGTTCGCATTTCGGTGGAGATCCATGCGCGGGCTACGTCGTACCACGGCCGGCCGGCGCGAGTGGTTGCGGTCCGCGACATTACGGAGCGCAAGCTGCTCGAGCAGCAGACGATGCAGCTCGTCCACGAGCAGGCCGCGCGGGCAGCGGCCGAGGTGGCTGGCAGGCGCGCGGAGTTCCTGGCGGAGGCGAGCAGGGTGCTGGGGACGTCGTTCGACTACGAGACGACGCTCGCAACGCTCGCGCACATCGCGGTTCCGCGGCTTGCCGACTTCTGTACCGTGGACATGGCCGAGGGCGAGGGCAATTTCCTGCGGCTCGGCGTCGCGCATACCGATCCGGTGAAGGAGGGCATTCTACGGCGACTCGATCACTTCGGGGCCGGGGACCTGTCGGAACGTCATCCGCTCATCCGCGTGCTCACCGAGGGCAATCCCGTCCTCGTGCGTGACGTCAACGATGGGGGACTCGACGATCTGGGCATGGCCCCGGAACGCCTGGCCGCGCTTCGCGAGCTCGACCCCAGGTCGCTCGTGTGCGTGCCGCTGATCTCGGCAGGCCGCGTGATCGGCGCCGTGACCCTCGTCGCATCGGAATCCGGGCGTCGCTACGACACCGACGATCTTGCGATGGCGGAGGAGCTCGCACGAAGGGCGGCGCTCGCCGTCGAGAATGCGCGCCTCTTCAAGGAGGCGCTGGCGGCTACCCGTGCCCGCGATGACATGCTCGGCGTCGTCGCGCACGACCTCAGGAATCCACTCAACACGATTATCATGGCCAGCGACCTGATGATGGAGATTCCACCCGACGCCGGGATCTCCACCGGCCACCGCTCGGTTGCGATGATCCGGCGCGCGGCCGATCGCATGAATCGGCTGATCCAGGACCTCCTCGACGTCAAGCGCATCGAGAGCGGCCGCCTGGCGGTCGATCCTCGGCCGCAGCCTGTTGCCACGGTCGTGTGCGACGCGATCGAGATGCTCCGGCCGCTCGCTGTGAGCAGCGCGCTCACACTCGGGGTGGAGATCCCGAACGACCTGCCGCAGGCACAGATCGACTCGCCACGCATCCACCAGGTGCTGTCGAACCTCGTCGGGAACGCAATCAAGTTCACGCCGGCGGGCGGATCGATCACCGTTCGCGCCGCGCCGCTGGCGGGCGAAGTGAGGATCAGCGTCGTGGACACGGGTCCCGGGATCGCGGCCGAGCAACTCCCGCATCTCTTCGGCCAGTACTGGCAGGCCAACAACCGTGATCATCGCGGGATCGGGCTCGGGCTCGCTATCGCCAAGGGCATCGTGGACGCGCACAAGGGGCGCATCTGGGTCGAGAGCACGCTGGGCGAGGGCAGCCGGTTTCACTTCACCCTGCCGATGGGCTCCTAGTCCCGGCTGCCCGGCTGCACATGGCCCGGGCAACCAGCCTGAAGCAACCAAGGGCGTGCACCCGAACGGGTGCACGCCCTTGTCGCCTTGACGCTCGAGCGGAATTATGCTCGCATCACTAGATGGAGCACGGCACCGGGAGCCGGCGTGCATCGCACTCCGACGAGGGAATCAGCATGTGCGGGTGCACCACGTCGCCCGTCCGGTCGAGAGGCAGCGTGGCTATCCGGCCATAGCGGCGGGCGTCGACCCACCGCGTTCCCTGCGTCCACATGAGGGAATAGAGCCGGTTGTAGAGCAGCTCCGTGATGAATGCCGCGTCCGAGCTGGCGACCGTCAGAGTCGACGGCGGAAGTCCACCAGCATGCTCGCGAACGAGGTTGATGTCCGTGATCGCGCCCAGCTTGTCGTTGGTGTTCCACCTGATCTCGGCGCGAAGCAGCAGCAGCTCCTCGTTGATGATCCAGGGAATGTCGGCGCCGAGATTCGGCACGGCCGGATCCGTTGCACTGTTGTACAACACCGGCTTGTGGGTGGCCGTCAGGTTGTTCAGCGTTCGCGGCGCGGGAGCAGCCCTGGTCTTGGTGGTGAGTCGCAGGTCAGGCTCGCCGTTCAGGCGGAGCTGGGCTCCCGTCACGATCGACTGGTGCACCCAGTAGCGATTGTTTGTGAGAGTCTCGCTCACCGGGTTGGCCGCCTCGCCGGCCGCGCCGGTATAGCCGTAGTAGACGCCCGTCGACAGCGAGCCGGGCAAACCCGAGCTCGTGACGAAGGATGCCGCGATCGCGGTCGCCGCCTGCGCCCAGCAGGTCGTGCACGCGTTGAACGTCGCCCTGTGGACGAGCACCTTGGCCGCGAGCGCCCGATTGAACTCGGCGAAGGTGGACGGCGTCTGGAACCCGGTATACCCGGGCACGAAGGAAAAGGGAAAGGTGGTTCCGCCAGCCGCGAGGTCGGCCAGCGCCTCGTCGAGCAACGCGGAGGCAGCCTGCATGGCCTCGGCCGACGTCACCAGCGGTGCCGGTTCGGCAGAGATCGGACGGTCGACATCGATCGGGAGACCCGTGGGTCCGCTGCGGATTGCGAGCTTGTGCATGTGCCAGGCCTTGAGCGTCTTCGCAAATCCCGCCGACGCCCTCCGCTCCTGATCCGTGAGGTCTGTCGAGTTCGCGAGTGCAGCTAGGTAGGTGTTGATCGTGCGAATGGCGCCGTACTTCCCTCCCCAGCCCCCGCCGGCGCGGCCTCCCGGATCCTGCGGGCCGCTTATCTCCTCGCCTGTCTCGCGGGGATCGTTGCCGAGGAGATTCAGCACTTCGCGACCGTATATCCCCCACTGCTGGATCTCGCCGGCGAGGTCGAGGAAGGCCTCGGTCTGCACGCCGATTGCCGTGCGCGCCAGGACCGCGCGCGACGGCGCGCCGGTCAGGGCATCCGCGGTGGGAGCGTTCAGGTCCTGTACATTGAAGTCGTCGCACGAGGAGACAAGCAGCGCTCCCAGCGCCCCGACCAGCACGATACGGGCACGGATACGCGCACGAGCTCCCTGGATTCGTCCATTTTTGGCAGTCATCAGAACCCCACGGAGATGTCGAGGAATATGCTGCGGCTCGGTGGATAGGGCGCGATGTCCAGGTTGTTGCGGATCGCCGCCGAGCCGAGATTGGCCACCTCCGGGTCGAGCCCCCAGTACTTCTGGAAGGTGAGGAGGTTGCGTCCAGTGAGGCTTATCCGCGCGTCGCGCATGCGAAGGTTCGCAACCTGGAGCCAGGACTGGGGAAGTCCCACACCGACGCTGACTTCGCGCACCTTCAGGAAGGTCGCGTCCTCGATGTAGGGGGTCATCACGCCATCGGTATAGCCCTTGTAGCGAGCCTCCCACTGCGGCGTGCCGAAGTCGTCGGCTGTCTCTGCGTCGTCGTACAGGAACCGCGTCAGGTTGATGATGTCGCCGCCCTTCTGGTAGTCGAGGACCACGTTGAAGCTGAACGCCCCGTAGTCGATGTTGTTGACGAACCCCATCCTGAAGTCGGGAGCCGTGTTCCCCAGCTGCACGTCCGTCGCTGTGCGGTTGCCATTCTCATCGAATGCGCGGCCGACGATCTGGGTGAGCGGCTCGCCTTCCTCGATGAACGTCACGCCGAGTCCGCCGAAACCCGAGAAAGGCGGCCGGAATGACGGCAGGCCGGCCAGGTCCATCACCTCGCTCGTGTATCTGGTGAAGGTCATGCGCGACACCCACAGGATGTTGTCCGAGTCGACGGGCGTGACGCCGAGGCCCGCCTCGAAGCCGCGGTTCTCAATCTTGCCGCCGTTGAAGACCTGGCTGGTGAAACCGGTCGACGGCGCGGGGACGCGCCGGAGCAGGAGATTGGTGGTGTTGCGGCGGAACCCCGTGAGCTCCCATGTGAGACGCCCATCCATCGCGATGCCATCGATGCCCAGCTCGATCTCTTTCACGCGTTCCGGGCTGACGATCGGGCTACCCGATGCGCTGGCGACCGTGAAGCCGGTCAACCCACCAAGCTGCGGTGTTCCGAGCAGCGTGAACTTCTGGCCGAAGATGGGGAGGTTACCCGTCTCGCCGTAGGCGATGCGCGGCTTGATCTCGCTTCCCTCTCCTAGCACGTCGAGAATCCGGTACGAGCCGGAGATCTTCGGGAAGATGTTGTACTTGTCGATGTCGCCGTTGACGCTGCTGCGCTCGGCCCGAAGCCCGGCCTGGAGGAGCAGCCTCTCATCGAGCAGGCGAACCTCCTCCTGAGCGTAGAGCGCGAAGGTCCGCTCCTGGGTGAGCCTCTCCGTGCCGACGGTGTTGGTGCCCTGGCCAACGTTCCGCTGTCCGGGGACGAGGTTGGTCGTCGTGATCCTGTTGGTCTTGAGCTCACGGTCCTCGTACTGGATTCCGGCCGAGGTGTTCAGCGACCAGCCGGACCCGAACGGCATGAAGTTGTGGATGGCGCTGAGGTTCCAGTTGAAGTAGCGGCTCAGGCCATCGCCCTCGATCGACGTTCCGGGGAGACTCTGGGTGCGCTCGAAGAACAGCTCGTTCGGAGTCCAGAGATCGTTGTTCTGCTGGAACGCATCCAGCCCCACGCCGCCGACCAGGCGCAGTGTGTGGTTGTCGGAGTCGAGCGCGTCGTAGTTCAGCGTAATGCCGCCGGTGAAGCGGTTCGTCTCCTCGTGATTGACCGCGAGCTCGGTCATCTGGATCGAGTTGGCGGAGATTCCCCAATCGGGGCTGAGGAAGTTTCCGTTCGCATCCCGCGCGTTCAGGTTCACGAAGCTCGGTGTGTACGCGAAGGAGTATCCGTGGCACGCGTAGTTGTTACAGTTGTTGTTCCAGCCGCGGTCATGCTCGGCGCGATTGAAGACGGTCGACACTCCGACCTCGAGCCTTTCGTGGAGCGTCTGGTCGATGTTGACTCGCAGGTTCTGCCGGACGAAGCCCGTGTTCGCCTCGATGCCGCCGTCACGCTTCCACGTGCCGCCCACGAAGTAGCGCGTGTTCTCGTTTCCACCGCTCACGTCGACCGCCGTCTCGTACGACAGCTCGTCGTTGTTGAAGACCTGGTCGAAGTGGTTGTAGTAGGGCGCCGAGTTGCCGCTGAACCAGTGCGCGACTCCGGGACCGTACTTCGCCACGGCCTCGGCCTGTGTCCAGCGGCGGCTTTCCAGCGTCCTGCTGGGCATGAACTGCCCGAACCGCTGCCGCAGCCTCACCTGTGGCGTTCCGATCTGGCCGCGCTTGGTCGTGATGATCACGACGCCATTCGCCGCCTTTGACCCGTAGATGGAGGAAGCGGCGGCTCCTTTCAAGATCTCGATGCTTTCGATGTTGGCCGGATTGATGTCCGCAACACGGTTGACCGCATCATCCTCGGCCGCAACGAACGCGGCGGCACTGATGCTTCCGCGGCCGCTCGCGATCCGCTCGTTGGAGTAGATCACTCCGTCCACGACGTAGAGTGGATCGAACGCGCCGAGGATCGTGTTGTTGCCGCGTATCTGCATCTGGATCCCGCCACCCGGCGCGCCGGAGTTCGACTGGAGATTCACGCCGCTGACCTTGCCGATCAGGGCGTTCTCCATGGTGGGGGCCGCGACGGTGTTGAGCGCCTCACCCGTCACGTGGGCGACGGCGGTGGTGGCACTTCGACGATCGATCGTCGTTGCCTGCCCGGTGACGACGACGCTCTCGAGCTGGAGCACGTCGCGTTCGAGGGCGAAGTTCACCGTGTCCTGTCCGGCGGGCACGGTCCGCGATGAGCGCTTGTAGCCGATGTAGCGGGCGGTGATCGTCACCTGACCGGCTGGTGCGTTTAGCCGGAACGTGCCTTCCGGTCCGGTGTGGGCCGCCGCCATCGAACCTTCCACCGATACCGTGGCGCCGTATAGCGGTACCGTGCTGCCTGCGACGCTGACTGTTCCTGT
>JBGTMW010000167.1:0-2684 GCA_041743365.1 Gemmatimonadaceae bacterium | reverse complement strand
CGCGCGGCGAAGGTGTACCTGCCGACGATGGCGTTCTTCGCGGTCTGCAGCACCGTCGGTCTCTGGTTCCACCGCTACCTCGAGGTCTACCCGTCGCTTCATCCGGAGGCGACATCCGCACCCCTGGGCCTGTGGGAGGTGGGGGTGACGCTGGGCTACCTCGGCATTTGGGGACTCTGCTACGCCGGATTCATGGACGCCTTCCCGAGGATGCGGGCGACGCTCATGACATCGCCGTTCCGCGACGAGGTGCAGGTGCCGGTCGATGCGGAGAGCATGCTCCCGCTGCCAGCGCACGAGTAGGTCGCGGGGCTGGTGAATGCGCGCGCTGATCGCGCGCGCATTCACCAACCCGTCGGCGCTTACTCCGCGCGGTCGAGCAACGATTCGAGGGCTGACAGCGGCAGTGCTCCCGACTGCTGCGAAACGATCTTCCCGCCGTCGAAGACCATCACCGTGGGAATGCCGCGGATCCCGTGAGCCGCCGCCGTTTTGGGCGACTTGTCGGTGTTGAGCTTGGCCACGAGCGCCGTCCCCTCGTACTTCGCCGCCAGCTGATCGATGGCCGGCGCCATCTGCTTGCAGGGCCCGCACCAATCGGCGTAGAAGTCCACCAGCACCGGCACCTCGCTCTCCGCAATCGTGCGGGCGAAGCTGTCGTCATTGAGGATGTATGGCCGGTCGAGAAGCAGCGGTCGTTCGCACTTGCCGCACTTCGGACGGTCTGCCGCGCGCGCTGCATCGACACGGTTCCACGTGGTGCAGAACGGGCAGAGGAGGGTCAGCTTCTTCGCGGCTGGTGAAGTCGGTGCAGACATGGTTCTCCTGGTCAGGCCGAGCGACTATATTCCTGCAACTTGTGTCGTCCTGAAGGATGCACCCGGTCAGGCACCTCGTGACAGCCCGGGGCGTTAGCTCAGCTGGGAGAGCACCGCCTTTGCAAGGCGGGGGTCGGGGGTTCGAGCCCCCCACGCTCCATACCTTCCCCGCGCCCCGTCGTCCGCCCGGGCGACGGGGCGAAATGCATCACACATCGCCGCAAACTCCAATGCAGACTGCCCCAACCCCCCCCGCAGCCGGTGATCGCGCCCCCGACTTCGCGCTCCCTTCAACGTCCGGGGAAGAGGTGAAGCTTCGCGACTTTCGTGGCGAGCGCTCCGTCCTGCTGGCATTCTTCCCGCTGGCATTCACCAGCACGTGCACGACCGAGCTCTGCGCGTTCTCCGAGGACTTCGACCAGTTCGAGAGCGCCGGCGTCGCCGTCCTCCCGATAAGCGTCGACTCCATCCCGACGCTTCGTGAGTTCAAGTCGAAGTTTGGCATGCACGCGGACCTGCTCAGCGATTTCAGGCGCGACGTCTCCCGGCTCTACGGCGTGCTCCTCGAGGACCGGTTCTACTCTGCGCGCGCCTACTTCCTCATCGATCGCGAGGGCGTCGTCCGCTGGTCGCACGTAGAGGAGACCCCTGGTAGCCGGAGGGACAACTCCGAGATCCTGGAACGGATCGCCGAGCTCTCCGTTGTTGGGCAGCCGAGGTAGGCTGCTTTGCAGCCCCCGCCCTCCCATTAGCGATTCGGGACAACGCCTTCGACGTCAGCCGGTCAAACCTGGGTGAACGCGTTTGACGTCGTTGACCGTTTTACGATCCTGCAGACGTACCCCTGACGCCGTTCTGTTCTAACCGATGTCGCCGTGTACGACGTTGACCGGATAACGCCGTGTACGATGTTGACCGTTTAACGGCGTCTACGACGTTGACGCGGCCTCCCGCACTCCCCCGCCTCAAAAACGATTCGGCCCGCCAAACCCCGCGGGCCGAATCCCTCCTTCGCGCCGTCAGCGCGTCCCTGCCATCTCCCCCCGCTGCTTCTGCTCGCCCTGCGACTTCTTACCCGTCGAGCCGTTGGCTTCCTGGCGCGCCTGACCGCTGATCTGCGCCTGGTTTCGCTCGCCGCCGCGACCGCCATGGATCTCGATCCGGCGCGGCTGCGGCACTTCTGACTTCGGTACGCGCACGTGAAGCAGCCCATTGTCGAACTCCGCCTCGATCGCCTCGTCGTTCACGTTCTGCGGGAGCTGGAACGAGCGGCTGAACGACCCGTAGCTGCGCTCCACGAGGTGGTAGCGTCCCTCCTCGCCCTCCTTCCGCTCCTCCTGCCGCTCGCCGCGGATCATCAGGACGCCGTTGTCGCAGGTGATCTCGACCTGCTCCGGCTTCAGTCCCGGGAGCTCGACGTCGAAGGCGAATTCCTTCGCCGTTTCGCGAATGTTCACCGAGGGTGCCCACCCGGCGCGGTCGGCGTTCTGGAAAGTGTCCTCGAACAGCTTGTCGATCTCCCGACGCAAGCCGAATACGGGGGCCGCAAGTGAAGTCCTGTAAAGCATTTGGTCGTCTCCTTCGCTGAGGGTTGAACGCGTCCGGGTTTGGCAACCGGTATACCAGACCGGCATTGCCAGTCCGGCCGATCGGCGCTGTCAGGCCGGCGCCTTGTGCGTCAAAGGTGCACGCCCGTGACGATGGCCCCCTCTCGGTCATCTTGTCCGGAGCGGGACCTCTCGTTTAGTGTTCCGAGCGCCCATCCCTACCAGCCAGGATGCCGTGGCCCGTACCGCGAGCCTCACACCGACGGCCAGCAGCACCCCGACCCTCACGTCCCTCGCCGCGCTGTCCGACGTCGCAGCC
>JBGTMW010000166.1:0-18342 GCA_041743365.1 Gemmatimonadaceae bacterium | reverse complement strand
CGACTGCGCGCACGCGCGCGCTCCTCGCTTCCCGCATCGCCGGCCACTTCCTTCGACGGTGCTGCATCGCCCGCTGGTGCACGTGACGCGCGCGGCGGCATCGCCTCTGGCGCGGGCTTCCCGCGGGGGAGATCGACCTCGAGCTGGCCGTTCTCCAGCTTCGTGACCGTTAGCAGCCCACGCTGCGCCGCCTCGAGACAGAAGCGCGAGAACTTCGGGTGACCGAGATCCTTCTCATCGAAGTTGCTGTCGATCTCCTGCATGACCTGCTTCAGGCGATCGGAGCGCATGACGTCGCCGTTGCGCTTCATGCGCGTCACCGCTTCGGTGACGAGCTCCCAGGGATCGTGCTTCGAGACCGCCTCATCGCCCGACTTCACGAGGCCCGCGAGCGCGTTGTAGCTGTAGTACTCGTCGCAGTTCATGACGAGCAGGTCGCTCGATGACTCGCGGATGCCGACTCCTATGACGTACTTGCCATACTCCTTGAGCTTCAGCACGAGGCTCGAGAAGTCGGAGTCACCGGAGAGCAGTATGTAGGTGCCGATTTCCGGGCGCGTGAACACGAGCTCGATCGCGTCAACGGCCAGGCGAATGTCGGTGGCGTTCTTCTTCGCGGAGCCGTATGCCGTGGCCTGGATCGTGTCGATCGAGGCTTCAGCGAGTGGAACCATGTGCTGCGGGTAGCGGCGCCAGTCGGCGTACGCGCGCTGGACGGCGACCTTCCCCTTGATGATGTCGGACGAGAGCAGGTTCCGGAGCTCGTTGCCGAGATCGGATCGGATGCCCGTGGTGACGTTGTCGAAATCAATGAGGAGGGCGGCGTTCGGAGCGTGAAAGCCGCCGGGGCCCGGGTATGAGCCACTTCCGGCAGCCTGCGGGCCGCGGTGCATCGGGACGACAGGCATTCGTGCCGGTGTCGCCGTCCGCGGGGGTCGAGAGTTCATGTACTTCCTATCATCGCGGTGTGGTCGAGCGCCACAGTGCGCTCGAGCTCCCTCCGCTTCACCTTCCCGCTCCCGGTCATTGGGAAGGAATCGAAGAAGCGGACAATGTCCGGAGTCTTGTAATGGGCCATCGTGTCGCGCGCGAAACTCTTGATCTCGTCGCCCGTGATGACCGCGCCTTCGACAGGGACGATGCAGGCGCAGACCAGCTCCCCGAGAATGTCGTGGGGTACTCCGATCACGCAAACATCATCGACCGCCGGGTGAGCGTGGAGCTGGTCTTCCACCTCGCGTGGAAAGATCTGGTATCCACCTCGGAAGATGACCTCCTTGCTGCGCCCGACGATTCGTACGTATCCCTCCTCATCGATGATCCCGAGATCACCGGTGAGGAAGAACCCTTCAGGGGTGAAGGAGCGAGCGGTCTCGGCCGGCATGCGGGCATAGCCGCGCATCACGTTCGATCCGCGGACGGCTATGACGCCGACCGCTTCAGGGCCGTGCAGCGCGCCCGTGACCAGATCCACTGCCTTCACCTGCACGCCCGGAAGCGGGCGCCCCACCGTACCGATCCGCTTCTCCGGAGGATCCGTGAAGCGGGTGATCGACACGGTCGGTCCAGTCTCCGTCAGCCCATACGCAACCTGCACATCGCACCAGCGGCGCACACGCCGGATCAGATCCTCGGAGACCGGGCCTCCGGCGATCGAACCGGTACGCAGCGAGCGCACCCTTTGCGGATCGAATACGGGATCACGCATGAGCATCTGGTACATCGTCGGGACGCCGTGAAACACGGTGACCCGCTCGCGCTCGATCAGGTCGAGCGCTTCCTCCGGCACGAAGCTCTCCTGGAGGATGAGCGTCGCGCCCGCTGCCAGCGTCTGGACCATCACGCTGAATCCGAAGATCGCGAACAGGGGGACCGAGACGAGCACACGGTCCTCGGGCACGATCTGCAATGCCTCGCCGGCGAGAACCGCCGTCTCGACGATCATCCGGTGCGTCAGGCATACGCCCTTGGGCTTGCCCATCGTACCCGACGTGTAGAGCATGGTGAGGTCGGTATCGTCGCCGATCGCCGACGGCGCCGGCGCGAGCCGGCCCTCACCGCTCGAGAGCAGATCCTCGAACTGGAAGATCCGATCGTCGTACCACAGCTCCTCTTCGCCGACCGTCACCAGGTACTGGAGATCGGGCAGCTCCGCAAGCAGCGACTCGAACACCTGCAGATAATCCACGCCGCTGTAGCGCTCGGCGGTGAACGCCACCGACGCCTCCGAATGCCTGAGCTGGTACTTCAGCTCGTGGAGGTTGCTGCGCGGATTGACCGGGACGATCGTCGCGCCGAGCCTCGAGGCGGCGAGCAGCGCGATGATCCACGACGGTGAGTTGGGCATGTTGATCGCGATGCGATCACCAGCCTCGAAACCGAGCTCGGAGAGCGCGGCAGCCAACGCCAAGGACTTCGCGTCGACCTGTCCGTACGAGAGTGTGCGTCCGCCTGCGACTAGCAGCGTCCGCTCCGGGTGCGCCCTAACGCGCTCCTCGAAGACGTGTGGGAGAGTCCACAACGTCACCATCTAACTCTGGGCAGGTGTCACGGTCGGAGCGTAATGTAAGCCCTGCAAAGAGGATGCGCGAGTGATGGCAACAGGAAAGCTCCGGCGCCACGAGCCTCGGACGGCTGGTTGGGCCCTTGCCCGCGCTGTAATATCACTCACTCCCGCCACGTCGCCGCGACCCCCTTGATGCGCCCTCCGTGAAGCGAATCGGATTCCGCACGCGACTATTCATTGTCCTCGCCCTCTTCGCGGTAATCCCCTCGGTGATGCTTACGCTCATCTACGGGCGTACGCTGACACGAACGCTGCTGACGGTCAGCGGGGGTGCGGCATGGGATCGTGCGGGCGAAACGGGGGGAAACGTCGTCGGAATTGCCCGGTCGAAGCCGCTGACGGCGGCCGAGAAGGCGCTGGTCGATGCACACGAGCGCGAGCTCATTCAGTCGGTGACGCAATCTGCGCGATTCCGACGGCTTGCCAGCGAGGCGCCCCCTGTCATTGCGTTCATTGCGATCATAGGCCTGTTGTTCATCGCCGTGGTCGCATCGCGCGTGGCCGGCCATCTCAGCCGTCAGCTGGGGCGTCCGCTCCAGGAGCTGGTAGGGTGGACGGAGCGCATCGCGCGGGGCGAACCGCTGCCGGACGGACCCCCGCGCCGGGGCGCGCCGGAATTCGAGATGCTCCGCCAGCGTATGCGACGAATGGCGCGCGAGATCGCCCTGGGACGCGCACGAGAGCTCGAAGCCGAGCGTCTTGGAGCCTTTCGCGAGACCGCACGACAGGTGGCGCACGAGCTCAAGAATCCCCTGACGCCCATACGGTTCGCCGTGGAAAGACTCAAGCGCGACGCACCGCCCGGGCTGCGCGAAACGGTGGAGGTTCTTGCCGTCGAATCTGGGCGTCTCGAAGCGATGGCGAAGAGCTTCGCGCAGTTCGGGAGGCTACCGGAGGGCCCGCCCTCGGAGATCGAGCTCGGGGAGATGGTTCGCTATTCCGCCACCTCAACCGTACCGCCGCACCTGCCGCTCTCGGTGGAGGTCGAGGAAGCGCTCCCGATGATCCGCGGGCATCACGATGCGCTGGCGCGAGCCCTCTCCAACGTGCTGATCAACGCGGTGGAAGCATGCCGCGAGGGAGGGACGATCGCGGTGCGTGTGGGACGCACGGCGACGGCCGCTGGCGAGGCGGTAGAGATCGTGGTGCGAGACTCGGGGTGTGGGATTCCGGATGACCGCCTCGCGCGCATCTGGGAGCCGTACGTGACCCACAAGGCGGGAGGCACCGGCCTCGGACTGGCGATCGCCCGACAGACGATCATCGCGCACCACGGAGAGGCAACGGCCACCAGCAGGATCAATGAAGGCACCGAGATCCGGTTCGTGCTCCCGGTAGGTGGCGCCTCCGTGGCAGCCGTGGCGGAAATGCCTGCCGGCGGCGACGCACCCGCAATCGTGAGTCTGTAGACCGTGCCCACCGTTCTCATAATCGATGACGAGCCGAACATCCGCAGGATGGTCGGCGCGCTGCTCGGCGCCGAGGGTTACGAGGTGCGCGATGCGCCCGACGGAGCTCAGGGCATCGCCTGTGCGCTCGAGGTCGAGCCCGACATAGTTCTTCTCGACCTCATGATGCCGGGAGAGCTCGATGGCATGGCGGTTCTGGCGCGGCTTCGCGAGCGGTTTCCCGAGCTCCCGGTTGTGATGATGAGCGGCCGCGCCGGGTTGGCCGATGCCGTGAAGGCGACGAAGCTCGGGGCGTCAAACTTTCTGGAGAAGCCCCTTACGCCCGAAGGAGTGCTTCTGGCGCTCGGCTCGGCGGTCGAGCTGCGGCGCGCCCGGCAGGAGGCACGGGCGCTCCGGGAGGACCTGGGGCTCACAGACGGGATGGTCGGAGAAAGCCCCGGCATCAGGCGCGTGCAGGAGATGATCGCTCGGATCGCGCCGACGGACGCGCGCGTGCTGGTGACCGGAGAGTCGGGGACGGGCAAGGAGCTGGTAGCCGCGGCGATACACTTCGGAAGCGCCCGGCGCGACCGACCGTTCATACGGGTGAACTGCGCCGCCATTCCGCGCGACCTCGTCGAGAGCGAGATGTTCGGCCACGAGAAGGGCTCCTTCACGGGTGCAACGGAGCGGCGCATAGGTCGGTTCGAGCTGGCACACACCGGGACCCTGTTCCTCGATGAGGTCGGGGATCTCGGCGCCGAGGCGCAGGCAAAGCTTCTGCGCGCAATCGAGGCGCGCGAGATCGAGCGCGTTGGAGGAGGCAAGCCGATTCGTGTGGACGTGCGCATCGTGTCCGCGACCAACAAGGACCTCGCGCGCGCCGTGAGCGAGGGTGCCTTCCGCGAGGACCTGCTCTTTCGGCTGGACGTCATCCCGCTCGCGGTGCCGCCGCTGCGTGAACGTCCGGACGACGTGCCCGCCCTCGTACGCCACTTCGCAGCGCGGCATCGACGGAAGTCGGCGCAGCCCGCGCCATCGTGGTCCACGGAGGCGCTGGTCGCACTTCAGCAGCACCGATGGCCGGGAAACGTCCGCGAGCTTGCGAACATTGTCGAGCGCCTTGCGATCCTCCATGCCGGACGCGAAGTGACTGCCGAGCACGTTCGCGAAGTCCTGCCTTCCACCGCGGCGGCTGGGCCCGGCCGGCGGTCGCTGCCGGATCCGTCCACACTCGATGGTCCGCTCTCGGAGACTCTCGATGACTTCGAGCGTCTGCTGATCCAGAGGGCGCTATCGATGGCGCAGGGGAACATCGCCGAAGCGGCGAGGCGTCTGAAGACGGATCGCCCGAACCTCTACCGGCGCATGAAGCGGCTGAGGATCGCGAACGAGGACGGATGAGGTCAATGCGACAGCCCGTGCGCACGTGATCGTGGACAGCACGCAGTGGCGCGGCGGGCGCTCGATTTCGGAACTCGTTGCGAACGAAGTAGTTCGTGCGGCGGTACACGTACGGTATGAGGGATGCCCTGGGCGCCCGCACAATCGTTTCCGGAGAGTCGGCATGCAACGCATGGCAGCAGTATTCCTGATCCTCATTGGCACCCTGGCGACGGCGCTGCCGGCGCAGCAGCGCGAGGACGATCGGGCCGCGGGGCGCAGAGAGCCCCTTCCACCGGAGCTCCTTCGCGAGATCGGTGACCTCTACAACGCCGTCGGGACGATGCGGGTGGCGGGGAGCCTCGAGATCGCGCCCGATCGCACGATCACCGGCGATGTCGCGGTGGTCGGCGGACCGACGCTCATCATCGGCGGTCGCGTCACGGGGCGGGTGCTTGCCGTCAACGCCGATGTCGTGCTGAGGCAGGGCGCGCATGTGGACGGCGACATTCTCGTCGTCGGGGGACGGATCGACGGACTGGAGTCGGCCACGGTTCTGAATGGCGTCCGCGTCCATCGCCAGGCCATGAGCTATCACATGGAAGGTGACCGGCTGGTTCCCGAGGAACGGCCCGCGCTGAGCAGACCACGTTTCGGCCGGATCTTCAGCTTCGGGGCGCGTACGGCGAGTCAGCTCTCCTTCACGGCGACTCCGTACAATCGAGTGGAGGGGCTGCCGATCCACGTGGGGCCGACTCTTACACACCGCACGCGCGACGCGGATCTCCGCGTGGAGCTGCTCGGGATCATCCGCAGCGTCGATGATTTCGAGTGGACTCCCGACAACGTGGGCCATCGGGCGTTCGTCGAGGCACGCATTGGACGCCGGCGTGGAATCGGAATCGGCGGATCGCTGGTGGATGTGGTCGAACCGATCGAGCGCTGGCACCTCAAGGACACCGAAGCAGGCCTCGCCGCGTTCTTCCTTCATCGCGACTTCCGCGACCACTATGGGCGCCACGGCGCCGGAGCGTATCTCGCCGGGTTTTCCGGCGACGAGCGTGAGCTTCGCATCGGCTACAGTCAGGAGCGGTGGATGTCGCGGAAGGACCGCGATCCGTTCACTCTCTTTCGCGACGATCAGGCGTGGCGTCCAAATCCGGGGGTGGACGAGGGCCGGATGCGACTGTTGAACCTGACATATCGGCTGGACACGCGGAACGACGTGGATGATCCCTGGGCCGGCTGGTTCCTGACAGCTGACATCGAGCGCGGCTGGGGGAAGCTGGTTCCGTTCGCGGGGCCGGGCATCGAGACGAGCCCCGTGGAATACACCCGTGGCTTCGCGGACGTGCGGCGCTACAACCGGCTCTCGCCTGACGCACAGCTCAACATGCGGCTCGTGGTCGGCGGCTGGCTCGGCGGCGATGAGCTCCCGATGCAGCGTCGCTTGTCGGTGGGTGGACCAGGAACCATTCCGGGATTCGATTTCCGCATCAACCCCAGCGGGGCCGATGTGGGAACGTGTTGGCCAGGCGTGCCGCTACCGGGATCTCCGGCGCTCTGCGAGCGGGTTGTACTCGCGCAGCTCGAGTATCGCGGGACGCTGCGATTCGGGCCGCTGGGGTTCGGTGACCCGGGCTCGCAGTGGTGGAGCAACAGGGGATTGAAGTCGCCGCAGTGGGTGGCATTCGCTGACGCTGGCCGCGGATGGCTCGTCGGGCCCTCGGTCGGGGATCTCCAGTATTCGAAGGGAAGGATCGTCCCACCATTTGGAACCTTCCGAACCGACGTCGGCCTTGGGCTGGATGCGCGGGTCATAGGGTTCTTCGTCGCGAAGGCGGTGTCGCACGGCAAGGAGCCGGCGAACTTCTTCGTGCGCGTGAGGCATCGCTTCTAGGTCGTGAGACTTTCCCTCGTCGCCGCGCTTGCGCTGGGACTCGCGGGAGCGGGCCTCGGCGGCGCGCATCGGGCCAATGCGCAGGGTCCGCGACTCTCCGTTACGGCCCCGCCCGATAACAGGGCGAACATCGACGGGCCGCGGGTAGCGACGATCGGGGTGCTCGACAACGCGAAGCTGCACGATTTCATAACGTCGGGATTTCCGGCGCGACTGCACTACCGCATCGACCTCTGGGCGCGCAAGCAGTTCTTCGACACGCGTGAGGCGGACGCGGAATGGATCGTCATCGTGGACTTCGACCAGTTGCAGCGAACGTACACCATCCGCCGACAGGTCGGAGACCGGCTGGTACCGCTGGGGCGATACCAGACGTTCGCCGAGGTCCAGGCCGCGCTCGCGGTTCCGTTCGAGGCGCCCTTACGCGCGCCGAGGCGGTCGCAGCGCATGTACTACCACGTCGTGCTCGAGATCGAGAAGCTCTCGCTTTCGGACCTCGACGAGCTCGAAGCGTGGCTGCGCGGAGAGCTCAAGCCCGCCACGCGCGGAGAGCGGAATCCTGGAACGGCGCTGATGCGAGGTTTTCAGACGCTGATGCTGAGGATGCTCGGCGGGGAGAACCCGCGATACGAGGCTCGATCGGAGACGTTTACGCCGCGTTGAGTGGGCGGCGCCTGGCGGCCGCGGATGGTGGGGGCGGCATCGCGCGGGGACTGCCCGGCGCTTCGGGGTGTTTGCCCGGGCCAACCGCTTGAAAAAAACCTGTTGGCCGCGGATAGCGCGGACTAACGCGGATAACTGCAAGGGGTTGCAGGGTAGCCTGCGCGACGCGACGCATGACGAAGTTGCAGGAGGGGATGGCGCGACGCCACGCGCGGATGGACGGGAGTGCTGCCATCGATTCCACCGAGCGCTGGCTTTTCAGGAGCGCAGGGGGATCGTGCGGCGCGCGGCCCGGGGGAACCGGAGTCGAATGATGAGCTCGACGCGGCCGAGCGCTGACTCTTCAGGCGCTTCGCGCCCTGAAGAGTCGCGATTAGCGCTCGAGGTCCTCGATCTGGTGGAGGGTCTCTTCCCCGTAGAAGAGCCGGATGTATCGCGCCTGGGTGGGCGTGAGCCTCCTGACGGCCCAGCTCAGGTGCACGAAGTGCGGCTCGACCGGCGGCGTGATCGGGTGCATTCCGATCTCCGCGGGAAGATGATTCGCCTTGCGCGTGTTGCAGGGGCTGCACGCCGTGACGACGTTCGTCCACTCGTTGGTGCCGCCGCGGGAAAGCGGGACCAGGTGATCACGGGTGAGCGACTGACGCGGCTTGAGCTCGATGGTGGAGCGGCCGCAGTACTGGCACCGGTAGCGGTCGCGGGCGAACAGGAAGGTGTTCGTCACCTGGCGACGGAACCGTCGGGGTACGTGAATGAACTTCATCAGGCGAATGACCGCCGGACGCGGGAGCGACAGATGCTCCGAGCGGACCATTCTGTCACGGTCGGCCTCGACGATTTCCGCCTTGCCGTCGATCACCAGGCGGAGGGCCCGGCGCAACGGCACCATCGTCAGCGGCTCGAACGAGGCATTCAGTGCCAGACATCCAACGATCACGCAGACCTCCATTCGTCCTGCAGAAACTCCCGCCCGGCTGGAAAGCGGAAGCGGGAGCAGCAGGAACGTACCACGCTTCGATCGGCGCCCTCTCAGGAGGCCGAATCTGTATTGACACTCCGAAGCTAGTAGTCGGGACCACCCCTTACAAGAGACTAACCAGCCTGTCCGGGGTCACCCCTTACACCGGCGAGGGTTCCGAGGTTTCCACCGCCGGCTTCCGGTTGCCGGACCCGGTAGCCCTGCCCGTTCGCGCATGCTCTCGCTGATCGACCATCCGATCAACCGCTCATCCGAATGGGGTAGCGAGCCCGTACGCGGTGCCTCGTCGCGCAGCTTTCATCGCGACGACTGGTTCCGTCGCCATGCATCGAGCGAAGCCCGACCGGCGGCGGCATCGGGTTTCCACGCGCCATCGTCCTCGACGCGGCGTCCGTCGCGCATGAGTATGCGGCCGGCCACCATCGCCAGACTGGCATCGCGCCCGGTCAGCGCGAAAACGGCCGTCGCGGCAGGATCCTGCGGATCTCCCGCAGTCGGGCCCGTGAGCGAGAACGCAGCCAGGTCGGCGGCTTTCCCGATCTCGATCGAGCCGATCTCCCGCTGGAGCCCGAGAGCGCGCGCGCCGACAATGGTGGCCAGCTCCAGGGCGGAGGTCGCCGAAAGCGCATCGCCCCTGCCGACCCGGGCTCGCTGCGCGAGCACCGCGAGCCGAGCCTCCTCCAGAATGTCCATGCGGTTGTTGCTCGCCATGGAGTCGGACCCCAGGCCGACGGGAATTCCGGCCTCGACCAGCTCGACGATCGGGGCTATGCCATGACCCAGCTTCGCGTTGCTTGCCGGACAGTGCGCCACCGAGCACCCGTGCTGCGCGACGTCAGCGATGTCGCGACCATCGATCCGAACGCAGTGAATCAGCAGTGTTCCAGGGTTCAGCGCTCCGTTCCGCACGAGCATCGCGATCGGCGTGCGCCCTCGCGGTGAGACGTCGATCCCGCGAGCCCGCAACGCATCTGCGAAGCCGCCATCGGCATCGCGCACACAGGCATCCTCGGCGGCACTCTCCGCTATGTGGATGGCCACCGGAAGTCGCTCCTCGCGCGCGTAGGCGGAAGCTGCGGCGAAGAGCGCGTCGGACACGCTGTAGGGGGCGTGTGGAGAGATGCCGACGCTGACGAGTGACGTCTCCAGCGCCCGATGTTCGGCGATGCGGTTCCGGAGACCTTCCATGGACCGTGCGCACTGCGCCGGGTCCGGGCCGAACACCTCCTGGTACATGATTCCGCGCACGCCCATCGACCGCATCGCGCGCATGACGACCCCCGAATCGCAGGTGTCGGCGTAGGTCGTGATTCCGGCCCGGAGCCCTTCGGCGATTCCCTCGCAGGCTGCTCCGTAGAGATGCGATGTGGTCAGCGCCTCGCGACGCATCGTGATGAGTGCGACGATCCATTGCCGGAAATCCGCTGCCTCGACGAGTCCGCGGAGGGAGGTGAGCTCCAGGTGGGTGTGTGCGTTGACGAGGCCGGGCATGAGCATCGCATTGCCAAGGTCGATGCTCGCGCCCCGGGGAGCACGATCGCGGGGACCTGCGTACGCTATCCGCTCGCCATCGATCGAGACGCTGCCGTTCGGGATCGGCGCCGAAGTGATGGGAAGCACCCATCGCGCATGGAGCGTCAGCATGAGCTGCGCTCGCGTTGGGTCATTTGCGGCCGTGGACCGCCGGATCGTATAGATCCGCATCGGCGATTCCCAGCGCGCGTGCGAGCGCCAGGGAGAAGGAGATCTCCCCGACCTGCTCGTCGCGGTGGCCATCGGACCCGAGCGAGATGCGGACGCCGTGGTCCATCGCGCGGCGCACGATGCGCTCGTGCGGGTGGTAGCGTGACGAGATCTCGAATGCTATCCCGGCAGCGTGCAGCGCCTCCACGACGCGCTCCTCCATCCCCTCCGTCCATACCTCGTCGTGCGGAAGGCGCCTCACTGACGAATGGAGGAGGGTCGGATGACCGAGGATGTCCACCGGCATCTCGCTCGCGAATCGCTCGAGCGTCGTCAGGAATCCTTCCATGTATGCGGCCAGCGTCAATCCGCTCGGCAGCGCCGGCTGGAAGGCGTGAACCCACTCGCCATTGCCGAGATCCACGGCGTGCAGCGACCCGATGCGATGGGTGAATCGATCGGTGACGTCCGGAGGCAGCTCACGCCAGAGCGTGTCATGGTAGCAGAACTCCGCCGCGCGGTATACGTCCAGCGGCTCGATCGCATCGAGGTAGTCCCTGGCGGCAGCGACCGTCTTGATGCCGAGCGCGATATCCGTCGAGACGTGGTCGGAGATGGTCGGGCGCACGCCGCGCGATCGCACCCGCTCAACGAGCTGCTCCGGGGTGAGGACCCCGTCGGACAGCGTGGTATGGGCGTGGCAGTCGAGCGGTTGCCAGCTCGTCACGTCGCGGGCGGCGGGATGACGGGTGGCGGAACTACTGGAGGTAGTGTCGGGGGGGGCTGTCCCGGAGGGGGCTGCGCCGGCGTTGGCGGCGGCGGGGGAGTGCCCGTCGCGGGGGGGAGCCGGAACGGATTGCTGTCCGGAGGAGGCATTCGCGTGGGGATGGGCACTTCGCCCGGGGTGATCCGGATTCCCGAGGATGGCAGACCGGGGTCGGGCGGGGGAAGCAGTCCGAGGCTGTCAGTCGGGATCAGGCTGAACGGATTGTGCAGATCGCACTCGCGGATAGGCTCCGTTCCCGGCAGATAGAACTCGCGATAGACTACCTCTCGCGGGCAGAACGGATTCTGGAGCAATCCGGTGGTCGCGTCGATCTCGCGGGAGATGATCGCCTCGGGGCGCGGCCAGTCGGGAGGCGCCGGCTTGCGCTGGTAGACCTCGGTCATGAAAGCGGTCCAGGCCGGGGCAGCGAGCACTCCGCCCTGCGCATCGGCCTTGATCTTCTGCGGTCGATCGAGCCCCATCCAGACGCCCGCCACCAGGTCGGCGGTGAAGCCGATGAACCAGACGTCGTTGCCGTCGTTGGTGGTTCCGGTCTTGCCGCCCGCCGGGATTCGGAAGTTGCCACGGGCATATACGGACCCGTAACCGGTGCCGCCCGGGCGACGGACGACATCCTTGAGAATGTCGGTCATCAACCAGGCTTC
Organism: Gemmatimonadaceae bacterium; assembly: GCA_041743365.1. Classification (GTDB taxonomy): domain Bacteria; phylum Gemmatimonadota; class Gemmatimonadetes; order Gemmatimonadales; family Gemmatimonadaceae; genus JANPKQ01. The sequence goes on along the minus strand of JBGTMW010000166.1, from coordinate 6,349 downwards.
CTCGGCGGCGAGCACCTGCTCGCGCACCGGCGTCGGCGACCAGAGGATCTCGCCGCGGTTGTTCTCTACGCGAATGATCGAGCTGGGCGCAGCGCGCACGCCAAGGTTGGCGAACACCGAGTACGCAGCGATCATCTCCAGCGGATACACGCTCGCCGATCCGATGTGGATCGCCGGGTAGGGCAGGATCTCGGTGGAGATGCCGAACTTCCGCGCCATCTGGATGACGCTGGGCTCCCCCATCTCCATGCCCACGCGAATGGTGGCGAGGTTGCGCGAGACGTAGAGGGCCTGCCGAAGCGGCATCGTGCCCTCGAACCTCAGGTCGTAGTTCTGCGGCGTCCACGTCGTGCCATCGAACTGCGGTACTGCGAGCGGAGAGTCGTCGATCAGGTAGGACGGGGGTCGTCCGTTGCGGATCGCATCGGAGTAAACGAACGGCTTGAAGGTGGAGCCGGCCTGCCTGAGGGCCTGGGTGGCGCGATTGAACTTCGAATCGTCGAAGTTACGACCGCCGACGAGCGCGCGAACCGATCCGTTGCGCGGATCGAGGGCGATGAACGCTCCCTGGAGATAGGGGGAATTGGGGCCGTTGTTGTCCTGGCCCGATGCGTTGCGCGCCAGGTACGCCTCGTACGTCGTATGACGGAAAGCGCCGAACTTTCCCGCCTCGATCTCCCGGAGCTGCTTCTCGAGCGCACGCTCGGCCGCTCCCTGCATGTCGAGGTCGAGCGTCGTGTAGACCTTGAGGCCCTGTTCGTACAGCTGGCGTCCGAAGCGCGCGTCGAGCTGCTGACGGACCCATTCCACGAAGTAGGGAGCGATCTCGCCGGATTCGGAGCGGGCCGCGAGCTGGAGCGGATAGGCCCGCGCGAGGCTTGCGTCGGCATCGCTGAGCGCGCCGTTGCGCCGCATCAGCTCGATCACCGTGTTCCGTCGCTGGACGGCGCGCTCGGGATGCTGTCGCGGATTGTAGTTGCCCGGCGCCTTCGGAAGAGCGGCGAGCACCGCCGCTTCCGCGACCGTGACGTCACGCGCGGACTTGCCGAAGTACCGCTGTGCCGCCGTCTCGACCCCGTAGGCGCCGTTGCCGAGGTAGATCTGGTTGAGGTAAAGCTCGAGGATCTTCTCCTTCGAGTAGCGCGCCTCGATCGCGCGCGCGACCTTGGCCTCCTTCAGCTTCCGAACGAGGGTCTTCTCGCGGGAGATGCGCTCCGGGAACACGTTGCGCGCGAGCTGCATCGTGATCGTCGAGAAGCCCTGCGAGAATCCGCCCGCGCGAATGTTGCGAAGCCCCGCGCCGAACACTCGCCGCCAGTCGATGCCAGCGTGCGAGAAGAAGCGCTTGTCCTCGGTGACGACGAATGCATCGCGAAGCGTCTTTGGCATCTCGCCGAGTTTCAGCAGCGTCCTCCGCTCCAGACCGATCTCCGCGATGAAGCGGTTGTCGATCGCGTAGAGCTTCGATGTCTGGCGCGGCGTGTACTCGTCGAGCCCGTCGATGGACGGGCAGCGTCCCTCGCGGCAGACGAGAGCCCACGATCCGTAGGCAAGCCCGCTCCCGAACGCCATCACGAACGTCGCGAGCATCAGGAATACCCGCGTGATGCGCGGGTGGCGGCGGGTGAACCGTGGCCGGCGAGAGGTAGCCATTATCGTGCTACCTCGACTGTCCGGCCGAGTGGCGTACGTCGGCGTGGGCGAGCGTTGAGAAAGGCATTCGGGAGTTGGAAGCTAATTCCAGGCTGAGGGGCCAGCAACGCGGCCCGGCTGTCGTCGCCGCTCGCGCCATGTGACATACGACGCACGGAGCCCTATTTTGGTCCCATGATCGAACGAACTTCCCTGCTCGACGAGCTGCAGTGGCGCGGCCTGCTGCACCAGCACACGGAGACGCTCGGTGAAGCGCTCGCCTCCGGCCCGATCTCGGCATACGCCGGGTTCGATCCCACCGCACCCAGCCTGCACGTAGGTAACCTCGTTCCAGTCATGGGCCTGGCGCACTTGCAGCGATCCGGCCACCGCCCCGTCGTGCTCGTGGGTGGGGGTACCGGCATGATCGGCGATCCCAGCGGGCGGACCTCCGAGCGTCAACTCCACAGCACCGAGCAGGTAGAGGCGAACTCCCAGGCCATCAAGCGACAGCTCGAGCGCTTCCTCGACTTCGAAGGGCCCTCCGCCGCCCGGATCATGAACAACGCCGAGTGGCTGCTTCCGCTTCACGCAATCACCTTCATGCGCGATGTGGGGAAGCACTTCACCGTGAACTACATGCTCGCCAAGGACTCGGTGAAATCCCGGATCGACGAGGGCATATCGTACACCGAGTTCTCGTACATGTTGCTCCAGGCGTACGACTTCCTGGAGCTTCATCGGCGCGCCGGCGTCCGGCTCCAGGTGGGCGGGAGCGATCAGTGGGGAAACATCACCGCCGGTATCGAGCTGATTCGCCGCGCAGCGGGCGCTGAAGCGCACGCCCTCACCTTTCCGCTGGTGACCAATGCATCCGGATCGAAGTTCGGCAAGTCGGAGGGCGCCAACGTCTGGCTCGACCCGGACCTGACGTCGCCTTACCGTTTCTACCAGTTCTGGATCAACGTCGACGACCGCGACGTTGGCAGATACCTGCGCTACTTCACCCTGCTGCCGCGGGATGAGATCGATTCACTCGATCGGCTCGTGATCGACTCGCCCGAGAAGCGCGGAGCGCAGACCCAGCTGGCTCACGATGTTACTGCGCGCGTGCACGGTGAAGAAGCAGCGCGAACCGGGGCGCAGGTCTCGGCCTTCATCTTCGGCGGGCTCGATCCCGCCGAGCTCTCGGCCACCGCATTCGACCTGCTTCGCGCGGAGGCGCCGTTCGCCGAAGTTGCGGAGGCCGAGATTATCGGAGCGCCTGCCGGCGAGGATGCCGCCGGCGGAGATGTGCGCTACGACGCGCTCAAGCTGCTCACGATCGCGGGGATAGCGGCGTCGAACGGCATCGCCAAGCGGCTGCTCGAGCAGGGTGGAGTCTCGGTAAACCGCCGCAAGCTCGCCGCGAGCGAGCGGTATCTCGACCCGGCGCAGACACTCCTCGCGGGGAGCCACGTCATCATCGCGAAGGGACGGAAGGAGTACGCGATGGTGCGCGTAAAGCGTTGACTAGGCCGATTCGATCGCCGCCAGCGCCGCATCGACCTCGGCGCACGTGTTGTAAAAGTGCGGCGACAGCCGGATTCCACCCTCGCGAACAGCGAAGGCGACGCCGGCCTCGGCCAGCCGGGCCGCGGCGGCCTGCGTGTCGCGAGGACGCAGCGTGACGATGCCGGCGCGACGCTCAGGATCGCCCGGGGTGACGAGCGTCACATCAGCCCTGCCATCGGCCCAGTGCATGATCCGTCCGGACAGTGCATCGACCTGCGCGGCGGCCTCTGCGGGACCGACGTCGAACAGGACTTCCAGGCTGGCGTTGAGGCCAGAGAAATCCTGGAACGGAAGCGTGATCACCTCGAAGCGACGTGCGTCGGGGAGAAAGCTCGGGTCGTAATCGACCAGGCTGCCGAAGTTCTCGGACGCTTTCGTCGCCATCCAGCCGACCGCCTGGGGCTCGAGGCGGGTGACGAGATCCGGACGCACGTACACGAACCCCGTCCCCCAGGGAGAGAGCAGCCACTTCTGTGCGCCGCATGCGAGAATGTCGACCGGCGTCCGGGCAACATCCAGGGTGAGAGCGCCGAGTCCCTGGATCGCATCGACGACGAACCAGATCCCGCGCTCGCGGCATGCGGCGCCGAGTCTGTCGAGGTCGACCCGATACCCGGTGGCGAAGGAGACCCAGGAGATCGTCAGGATTCGAACCCGCGGACGGTCGAGCGCCTTGATCAGCGCTTCCTCATCCGGAAGCCCGTCGATGCACGGAACCAACTCCAGGCGGATGCCCTTCCCTTCCAGCGCCATCCAGGGATACACGTTGGCGGGAAACTCGCGATCGCTGGTCACGACGATGTCGCCCGGCTCGAGCGGAAGCGCGCGCGCCGCGAGATTGATTCCGTAGCTCGTGTTCACCATCAACGCGATGCTTTCCAGCGGCGCGTTGATCAGCCGTGCGCACAGGTCGCGCGACCGGCGGAGGGTTCCGAACTGTACCTCCTCCGTGATGAGATATGGCGCGCCGCGCCGTTCGTTGAAGTCCGAGAGCGCCTCGATCGTGCGTCGCGGCAGCGGCCCCGTCGATCCGTTGTTGAGGTAGATCGAATCGCCGCGTGAAGCCCATGGAAACTCCCGCTCGCGCAGCGCGCTGATGTCGTAGGCCGGTGCGCCGGACTTCGTCGCCGACGATGGCAAAGTGCTGGCTGGTGGCATGCTCACCCCGAGCGTGGTGAAGGTCCCTGTGCAACTCCGCCAGGAGCCGGGAGCGCTGGCGACGCACCCCGAGCAGCGGGGAGGCCGCCGGTGCCCGCGGCTCCGGAGGGCGGAAGCATATTGGCGTCGATCGCGGAAAAGCGAGGATCGAGGACATCCCTGAGCGCATCGCCAAGCAGATTGAAGCCGAGGACGGCCGCGCCAATGGCTACACCCGGGAATACCGACGTCCACGGCGCGCTCCGGAGCTGATTGAGGTCGCGACCGTCCGCGATCATCGATCCCCAGCTTGGAGTCGGAGGAGGTACGCCCAGCCCCAGGAACGACAGCGCCGCTTCAGCCATGATCGCTCCGGCAATGCCGAGCGTAGCCGAAATGACGACAGGAGCCACGACGTTCGGAAGCACGTGGCGCCACATTACGCGAAGGTCGCTGCCCCCCAGCGAGCGGATGGCCTGTACGAACTCGAGCTGACGAACGACGAGCACCTGGCCGCGCACCAGCCGCGCCATTCCCGCCCAACCCACCACTCCGATCGTCACGAAGACGACGGTGAGCGACGGTTCCAGCGCGGCGACCATTGCGATCAGCAGGAGAAGCGTGGGGAACGCGAGCGTGACATCCGCGAGCCGCATCACGACCTCGTCCACCCATCGCCCGTAGTAACCGGCCAGCAGGCCGAGCGTTACGCCCAGGACGAGCGCGACGCTCTGCGATACGAGGCCGACTGCGAGAGAGATGCGCGCGCCGTAGGCCAGCCGGGCCCAGATGTCGCGGCCCTGGATGTCCGTGCCCATCCAGTGCTCCGCCGAAGGCGCCTGGAGACGTCCGCGAAGGTCGATGGCCAGCGGATCGTGCCGGGCGAGGAGGGGAGCGGCGAGCGCGATGATCACCATACCGGCGATTACCGTGATTCCGATGATCGCCCGCGTGTCCCCGAGCATCCGACGCCAGGCGCTGGACTTCATGCCGTATCCGCGGGATCCGGCGGTGCGCCTACCGGCTGACGGCGCCACCTCCTGTGCTGCCAGAGATACTGCTCGGGCGCGATCCTCACCCACCGCTCGAGGGCGAGGGTATATCGGGCGACGATGTCATCGATGTCGCGCTCACGATCGCCGGTTCTCACGACCGGGACGCGCTCGAAAGCGAGGCGGAAGCGTCCATCGGGCTGGCGAATCGACGCGCCGAAGACAATGGGGCTTTCGAGGCGTAGCGCGAACACGGCCGGGCCGCGGGGGGTCTTTGCCAATCGGCCGAAGAACGGTACGAACGTCGAGGCAAGGCCGCGCACTCCCTGGTCGGCGAGAAAGGCGACGAGAAATCCCTCCCGCAGGGCGCGCGGCGCCTGACGTCCCGCGACATCGTCGTACATCACCCGGACGCCCAGACTGGCGCGTGTGGTATTCAGGTAGCGATCGAAGCTCGGGTTGGCCATGTGCCTGACGATCGCCCCCACCGGGATTCCGCGCGCGGCGAGCCAGGCTCCACCGAGCTCCCAGTTGCCGAGGTGACCGGTGACGAGAATGATGCCGCGGCCGCCGGCGATTCCCTCCTCGACCACATCCCATCCACTCACATCCTCGACCAGATCCAGGATCTCCTGGCGGCCCAGCGTCGGCAGCAGCGCGGTCTCGATTCCCAGGCGGCCAAGCTGAGCGTAGGACGCCCGTGAGATCCTGAGGACCTCCTCCTCCGCGAGCTCCGGGAATGCGAGGTGGACCTGCGTCTCCACGACGTCCTTCCGAATGCGGAGGGGGCGGTAGCCGAGCCCGCCGAGCCACTCGCCGAACCTGCCCGCACGGTTCCAAGGAAGGGCACCGAGCGACGCGACGATTGTCCGGAGCGCGAGGTACTGGGCGGTGTGGGCTGGCGAGACGCGAGCGCCGTCATCGGATGACGCCATCACCGATACCAGCGCTCGCGGTCGCGTGCCGCCGCCGCTGCGCGGTCGAAGGCGTCGACCATGGCGGCTTCGGGAAACTCGCGCGTGACGCGGGCGCGT
>JBGTMW010000165.1:0-5514 GCA_041743365.1 Gemmatimonadaceae bacterium | reverse complement strand
TCCTCGATCGTAGCCGGACGCTCGGTCACATCCGATCCGCCAGGCCGGCCGCCTCGAGCGGGTGCTGTCTGTAGGGGCCGGGCACCTCGCCGCAGAGGCGCGGTGTCGGCATCAGCTTGCCGGGGTTGGCCAGACCCGCGGGATCGAAGGCGCAGCGCAGTCGCTGGAACGCTTCGAGATCGGATGCACTGTACATCTTCGGCATGTGCTGCTTCTTGTCGACTCCGACGCCGTGCTCGCCGGTGATCGAGCCACCGACTTCGAGACAGAGCTCTAGAATCCTGCCCGAAAGCTCCTCGGCCTTGTCCGCCTGTCCCTCGATCGCACCGTCGTAGCACACCAGAGGGTGCAGGTTTCCATCGCCCGCATGGAACACGTTGGCGACGATGAGCCCGTACTCCGTAGCGAGCCCTTCGATGCGCTCGAGGACTTCGGCGAGTCGAGTGCGGGGAACGACGCCGTCCTGGACGAAATAGTTCGGAGAAATGCGTCCCATTGCCGCGAAGGCGCTCTTGCGCATCTTCCAGAACAACCGGCGCTCATCGTCGTCGCGCGCGACGCGAACATCATCGGAGCCGCGGCGCCGGCATATCGCGGCTATCTCCTCGAAGTGTGCTTCGCATTCACGCTGGGATCCGTCGAGCTCCACGAGAAGGGCCGCGCCGCGTCCCACCGGAAAGCCTGCCTTCGCCGATTTCTCCGCGGCGGTGATCGCCATCCTGTCCATGATCTCGATGGCGCCGGGCACCACACCGCCCTGCACAATGTCCGACACCGCCTCGCCTGCCTGGCGGGTGGTATCGAAGAAGGCGACGAGCGTCTTCACGGCTTCGGGAGTCGGCACCACTCGCAGCCAGATCTTCGTAGCCACGCCGAGCGTCCCTTCAGACCCGACGAACACCCCGATCAGGTCGTAGCCCGGCGAGTCGAGCTCGTAGCCGCCGAGCACGACCACCTCGCCATCGGCGAGCACCACTTCGAGTCCGGTGACGTAGTTCGTGGTGAATCCGTACTTGAAGCAGTGGGCGCCACCGGAGTTCTCGGCGACGTTGCCGCCGATCGAGCAGACGATCTGGCTCGAGGGATCGGGCGGATAGAAGAAACCCGGACCCACTGCCGCCGAGACCGCTGTGTTCGTGACACCCGGCTCGACGCACACGCGCCCGTTGTCGAGGTCGATCTCGAGGATGCGCGTCATGCGCGTAAGCACGATGAGCACGCCGTTCTCGACGGGAAGCGCGCCACCGGATAGTCCGGAGCCCGCACCGCGCGCCACCCACGGCACATTCGCGCGCGCGCACGCTGCGACCACGGCCTGCACCTCGTCGGTGTTGCCGGGCAGCACGGCAGCGGTCGGCTTCACGTGGTACTGGAGGAGCCCGTCCGATTCGTAGGTGCGGAGCTGGTGATCGTGGGTGAAGACCCAGCCTTCGCCGCAGATGCGCCGCAGCTCTGCGACGAGCGCGCGCGACGTGCTCGCCGATACGTTCGCCGTCGGCGCATCCGGGACGATTGTCGGCCCCTCTGGGGCGCCGCGAAGGTCTTTCATCAGGCAGGGGAGTCAGGACCGCAACGGGCTCCGCTCCGTCGGCCACGGTTCCGGAGAGGAACGGGCGGAGACCGCCGGCTCGCTCTTCACTGTATCGGGAGGCGAGTGCGTTGTCCAGAACCCGACTTTCCTACGTGATGACTCGCATTTCGTTGAGTGAAGCGAGCCTCGTCGTCGTCGTTGGGGCCGCGAGATCCTCATGATCGCATCGATCGCAGGAAATGATTCGGGATGGAGAGCCTCGGCTCGCGCTGTCATTGAGGTGCGGGTCGGAGATGCGCTCTCGAATGAACAGTGCTGTCGGCAAAGGGATGCTCAACGAGCGGCGACATACCGCGTATGTCCCGGGAGGGATGTCCGGGTGCACTCGTCTGGCGGATCTTGAAACGGTTCGGGAAGTTCGAGAGGTTCCATGACGATTGGAGCGACACTACGCGATGAGACCTTCCGCTGGTGCACGGCCACCTCGAGAGGAACAGCCATGAAGTCGAGCTCACCGCTTTGCAGCATTGCACGGTGCTCGGCCACCGTTTGGCTGACCGCGGCAGCCGCGCAACCGCTTTCCGCACAGCTGCTCGTAGCCGGTCAGGCCGTGGAACTGACCGTCGGCTGGGTCGGGGAAGAGCGCCATGGACTGGTTCGCGTCATGGTCGAAACTGTCGTGGGTGGCGCGCCGCAACGGTTGCAGCAGGGATCCCCCGCGCTGCCCCCACGCTGGCTCGGCGACCCGTTGCGGCTGCGCGAGCCGGGCGAGCCTCGCACGCTTCGACGCGGAGAACTGCAGCTCACCGTGGATCCTTCCGAGCGGACGATTCGGCTGCACGGTGCAGATGGTGAGCTGCGGGTTTCGGTCGAGATCGATTCCGCGACTGGCGAGCTGCGCTTTCCCATCGGCGACGCGCCGCTGATGGGGCTCGGCCAGGGAGGTCAGCCGTTCGACCGTCGCGGCGCGGTCGATCCAATGATCACCGGCACCGCACCGCCGTGGCCAATGTGGGACTTCGGGGGCCGAATGCCGATTCCATGGCTGGTGAGCGCCGCAGGGTGGGGGATCTACTTCCACACGCCGCACTACGAGCTCGACTTGCGTGGCGAGATCGGGTCGGCACGCAGGGGTTGGGATGCAGGCGGACCCCTGCCTATCGACGTGTTCGTTGCCGCGCCCGCCGATCCTGTCGCCCTTGGCGGCGCACTCGCGCCGGTGACGCGGCCGCCCGCATCGTTCTTCGAGCTCCTCCGCGAGGAAGACAGGGTCGTGGCGCGGCAGTTCTACGCGAAATACATCGACGTGCGGGGGATGCCCGTGGTGGCATCGGCGGCGGTAGCGGACCAGGCGCTTCAGCGCACCTACTCGATCGTGACGCACATGCTCGCCGGCCGGCCCGACGTGCTCCAGGCGATGGTCAGGAATCGCATGTACCTCATCATCATCGGGAAGGACCAGGTCTATACTGACATGCCGGAGAACCGGAACCACCCGAACCCGGCGTACCAGAACGAGCGGGTGCGCGGTACCGGCGGCCGTCCGACGAGCTTCGGAGAGGAGAACCTCCTCACCCTGCCCGTCGACCGCTACGACGACGAGAGCATCGGCGTCCACGAGTTCTGCCATACGATCGATGGCGCCATGCGGTCGATCGATTCGACCTGGACGGAGCGGCGGAACACCGCGCACCGGAACGCACGGGCCAAGGGCCTCTACGAGAATGCCTACGCCGGCAGCAACCCGGGCGAGTACTGGGGCGAGATCTGCCAGACCTACTTCGACACCCAGCGCGTCAACAACTGGAATCACAACTTCGTCGGAACGCGCGAGCAGCTTCGCGCCTACGATCCGGAAGGCTACGAGCTCACCAGGGTCGCGTTCAACCTGACCCCGGAGACCGACTGGCGCTACGCGCCGCTCCGCAAGCTTCCCAACGTGACCGCACCGCCAGCGAAGTTCGGCATCGATCCCTGGTACACGAAGTTCACCTGGGCGCGTGAGTTCACCGTGGTGGGGCGCGGCGCGAGCGATTCGTCGATGCTTCGCGCCAACGACATCGTGCGCAAGATGTTCGCGTACCGGCACGACATCCTGAAGACGCTCATGGCCGACAGCGTCAAGCTCGTCGTGCTCGGCCGCAACGAGCATCTCTCCGACCTGCCCGAGATCAAGCGTCTCCGGGACAGGAGCGGGATCGACCTGCTTTCCCGCACTCTCGACTACACGCCCGCTGTCGACCTCATCGTCGTGTCCGAGGAGAACCTGATAGGCAGCCCGAGCGACCCGCGTGTCGGGGACGACCAGGTGATCCGCGGCTTCGCCCGTGCCCTCCACAGGGCCACGGCATCCCGCGCGATCGACACGACCGTCGGGACGGGTCGCCTCGCGCAGCAGTACGAGCTGCGGGTCACGCGACTGGATGTGCGCTTCGACCGCAAGCTCGACGACCTGTACAAGGCCGCCATCGCGGCTGGAAAGTGGAAGGGAACCGCCGCCGTGCACGACCGGGTGGACTACTGGACCCGCGGCGTGCTCGCCTACTTCGATGCCGCGGGGCAGCACGCGCCACCGATCGACACCGCGCACCCGATCTCCACCCGCGAGGCGCTGAAGGAGTACGACCCGGGCCTGTTCGGTCTCGTCGAGGAGACGATGGCCTACCGCGGCAAGGTGGACTGGCGGCTGAAGAGATAGCGCTCGTCCTTCTCCTGCTTTCCTGCTTTCACTCCGGAAACACCATCGGCGTCCTGAGTGACCGCCATGGCTCCTCGGTGTGAACGTCCACCAGGGCCGGCCCGGAGAAGTTCGCGGGCGACAGGATGGCGAGGAACACCAGGGTGTCCTTCCCCGCGTTGTACGTGCCGTGCACGACATCGCGCGGGATGTGCGCCATCTCGCCAGCTCGCAGCGTCTGGCTCTTCCTGTCCACCCACTGCTCGGCCGTCCCGGATATTACGTAGATGATCTCCTCCATCGTCGGATGACGGTGGAACTGGTGCGCGCGCTCCGGAGGCATCAGTACGCGAACGAGTAGTAGCTCCTCCGCGTCGGTGAGGCCCGGCCGGGAGAGCCATTCGTGCGGGCCCCACGGTGAGGCCTCGACCTGCATTTCGGCGGCGGTTACGAACTGGCGAAGCGCGTTCTGCATCATCGATCTCCGGAAGGCGTGGCGAATTCAGGGGCGAGCGAATGGCGTCGGGGTTGATGCGGCGAATCACATCATGCCCTTGCCGCTCGCTCCCGAACCGTGATAAAGTAGCGCGGGAGGCTTCCGTGCGAGATTCGCTGGAGGAGATCCGCGCCGCCGTCGGTGACCGCTACGAAGTCGAGCGCGAGCTCGGCCGCGGAGGGTTCGCGACCGTGTACCTCGCCCTCGATCGACGGCACCAGCGCCGCGTCGCCATCAAGGTGCTGGAGCACGATCTCGCGCGGGCGGTCTCCGCCGAGAGGTTCCTGCGCGAGATCACCTTCGCGGCGACGCTCACGCACCCGAACATCCTCCCCCTCTTCGATTCCGGGTCGGCGCAGGGACTCCTGTACTACGTGATGCCGTACGCCGAAGGCGAGTCTCTTCGCGTACGGCTTCGGCGCGAGGGCGCGCTCGCCATCGACGACGCGCTGAGGATCACCTGCGAGGTGCTCGACGGGCTGGAGTACGCTCACGGACGCAATGTCCTCCACCGCGACATCAAGCCCGAGAACATCCTCCTCCTGTCCGACCACGCGGTGATCGCCGACTTCGGCATCGCCCGCGCAATCAGGGCGACTCAGGGGGAAGGCCTGACAATGCCCGGATCGTCGATCGGGACGCCCGCATACATGAGTCCCGAGCAGGCGCTGGGGGATGGCCGGGTCGACGCGCGAAGCGACCTGTACGCGGTTGGCTGCATGCTCTACGAGATGCTGGGCGGAGAGCCGCCCGCCACGGGGCCGAGCCCGCAGGCGATTCTCGCGGTGTTGCTTCGCCGCCGCCTCGAAT
>JBGTMW010000164.1:0-1712 GCA_041743365.1 Gemmatimonadaceae bacterium | reverse complement strand
AAGCGAGCCCGCGAGCGACATCGCGAAGCTCCACGATCGGGCGCGACACCTCGCGGGAGAAGAGGTAGGCGAGTCCCGCGGCTATTATGAGGGCGATGAGCCCGGCGAACAGGACGTCCTGGCGAGCACCGCGGGTTATGGCGTCGAGGCGTCGCAGCGAAACAGACACGCGAACCACCCCGTTCGGTGTCCGAACTACCGCGAAGGCTTCGGCGCGATCCTGCATCACCCCCACCCGAGGCTGCACCCCGGGCGGCTCGTCGAGAGAGAGGGCGACTTCCGGGCGAAGTCTCTGGTCGCCCAGGAGACCGAGCGCAGGGAGCTCGAACTCCGAGTCCCCGAGCACGTTCCCCGCGGTATCGATCAGTGTAACGCGCCGTGCGAACGCTGCACCCCACGCGTCGGCCAGCGAATCGGCGTCGCGGCCGGCGATCCACGATTCCGCCACCAAGCGGCTCTCCCTCGCGAGCTCATTCTCGGCCTGGAGGAGCAGCCGCGCATCGAGTCGGCGATCGGAAATGACCACGACGAAGACGACGAGAACACCGACGACGAGCAGCGACCCGAGAAGGAGCCGCTGTGCGAGCCTCACGCGCTACGGGAGTGGCCCGGGCGAAGGCGATACCCGAAGCCGCGAACGGTCTCGATGAGATCACCCGCCGCGCCGAGCTTCGTTCTCAGCCGCTGCACATGCATGTCCACCGTTCGCGTCTGAATGTCGGGTGCAGCCTCCCACACCACCTCGAGAAGATGCGCACGGGCCTGGACCCTTCCCCTGCGCTCGGCGAGCACGAGCAGCAGCTTGAACTCGGTCGGAGTGAGCTCGATCTCCGCGCCGTCCATGCTGACTCGGTGTGCGGCTCGATCGATGCGAATGGGCCCTAGCTGGATCACGTCGGAAGGCGAGGATGCCGACGCGCTCACCCGGCGGAGGATGGCGGTGACCCTGAGCACCAGCTCCTGGGGACTGAAGGGCTTGGTCAGGTAGTCATCAGCGCCTATCGAGAGTCCGCGAATGCGATCCGGCTCGTCCCGGCGCGCAGTGAGCATGAGCACGGCCACATCCTTCGTCGCCTCGTCGGCGCGGAGCTGTTCGAGAACTTCGAACCCGGATACCCCCGGAAGCATCAGGTCCAGCACGACGAGCGACGGAGGCTCCTGACGCGCTGCATCCAGCGCCTCTGGCCCCGTCGCCGCGGTGGAGACCCGGTAGCCGGCCTTCGCGAGATGGTAGGCTACCAGCGCGACGATGTCCGGCTCGTCGTCGACGACGAGGATACGCTGCTGCGGAGGGCTCGGCGGTGTCGTCATGCGCCCCCGGCGCGCAGGCGCGTCTGGATCTTCGTCACGATCATCTCGATCGCCACGGCGTTGCTGCCGCCACGCGGCACTATTACGTCGGCGTAGCGCTTCGTCGGCTCAACGAACTGCTGATGCATTGGCTGCACGGTCGCGAGATACTGCTCGATGATCTCCTCCAGTGGGCGCCCACGATCCCTCATGTCGCGCCGAATGCGCCGAAGCACCCGTTCATCCGCATCGGCGTCGACGAATACCTTCACATCGCAGAGGTCCCGAACCCGCTCATCGGCGAAGAGAAGGATCCCGTCGATGACAATCACGTCCGCGGGCTCGATCGTCTCGCACGCTTCGCGTCGCGTGTGAGTCACGAAGTCGTAAATCGGCTTGCTGATCGCGCGACCTTCGGCGAG
>JBGTMW010000163.1:0-3325 GCA_041743365.1 Gemmatimonadaceae bacterium | reverse complement strand
GCGCGCGGTGCACCACGTCCTCGATCGATGCAAAGGGCTGGGCCTCGGAGGCTGCGCGCAGGATCTCGATCAGCGTCGTCCCGATCCCGTGGATGTGCCGCCACCCGATGCGCAGGGCGGGTCGCGTCGGATCCTCCAGCTCCTCGATAGTACATTCCCAGGCGCCGTCACGAAGACAGGGAGGCCGCACATCGACGCCATTGCGCTTGGCATCATGAATCAGCGTCGAGACGGGATAGAAGCCCATCGGCCATGAGTTCAGCAGCCCGAGAAAGAACTCCGCCGGGTGGTGCGCCTTGAGGTATGCCGTCGCGTAGGAGATCAGCGCGAAGCTCCAGGCATGCGACTCGGGGAAGCCGTAGTTCGCGAAGCTCAGCAGGTCATCGCAGATGCGCCGGGCCACCTCCGGAGTTATCCCCCGCTCGACCATCCGCGCACCGAGCTTCTCCAGCGCGCGCTCCAGCCGGCCCTTCTTCCGCTGGTTGCCCATCGTCCGCCGCAGCTCATCCGCCTCGGATCCCGTGTAGCCGCCGAGGGTCATGGCGGTGGCCATCGCCTGCTCCTGGAAGATCGGGATTCCCTGGGTGCGCTTCAGGATCGGCTCGAGCGCCGGGTGTGCGTAGGTCACCGGCTCCCGTCCCAGCCGCCGCTCCGTATAGGGGTGGACGAACTTCGCCTGGATCGGTCCGGGGCGGATGAGCGCGACCTGGACGACGATGTCGTACAGCTTCTCGGGCCGCGTATGGAGGATCGACGCGATCTGCGCCCGGCTCTCGATCTGGAAGGTCCCGATTGTCTCTCCTCGGCCGATCAGGTCATAGGTCTTCCGGTCGTCCTGCGGCATGCGGTAGAGGTTCGGCCGCTCGCCCGTCCGCCGCTCGATGACGTCGAAGCTCCGGCGCACGAGCGAGAGCGCACCGAGCCCGAGAAAATCGAACTTGGGGATGCCGAGCATGTCGAGGTCGTCCTTGTCGAACTGGACGATGGTGCGGCCCATCGTCGTCGGTTCGATCGGGAGGTGGTCCCCGAGTGGTTGGGCGGAGAGCACGAAACCGCCGACGTGGGTGGAGCGGAGCCGGGGGAGTCCCTCGAAGCCTGCCATGGCGGTGAGGAGCGCTCGTCCGCGCGGGCATTCGATGTCCAGCCCGACGTACGCCGCCAGGGTCTCGCGGATCCGTTCGGCTCCGGCCGCCGGCTCGACGTGCTGGAGGCGCTTGGAGATGCTGGTCATGAGCGGCACCGGGTAGCCCAGGGCGCGCATGGCGTCGCGGACGGCATTCGGGGCGCGGTAGGTCTGGACGGTGCAGGTGATCGCGGCGTGGGAGCGGCGGTAACTACTATACATATAGTTGAGCACCTCCTCCCGCCGGTCATGCTCGATGTCCACGTCGATGTCCGGCGCGTCCGTCTTGCCGTCGATCCGCGTCTCGGAGAGGAATCGCTCGAACAGGAGGCCATGCTTCACGGGATCCACGGCGGTGATCCCCAGGCAGTAGGCCACCGCCGAGTTGGCCGCGCTTCCCCGGCCCTGGCAGAGGATGTTCTGCGTCCGCGCGAAGTGGACGGCGTCCCACATGACGAGGAAGAATCCGGCGAAGCCCAGCTTCCGGATGAGCGCCAGCTCGTGGTCGATCTGACCCTGCTCGCGGTCGCTGAGCACCTCACCCCACCGCTCGCGCGCTCCCTCGAGGGTCTTTGCGCGCAGGAAGGAATCGGTGTCGTGCGAGGAAGGAACACCATAATCCGGCAGCGGCGGCCGCAACCAATCCATCTCGAACCCGCACTCCTCGGCGACCCGCTCCGTCTCGCGGAGACCCTCCTCGCGCCCCTGCCACCGTTGCGCCATCAGCCCGGGTGACTGGAGGCGCCACTCGCCGTTCGGGTGCAGCAGCCCGCGTGCGGTCGCCGTGTCGATGTCGGTGTCGTGGCGGAGGGCGGTGAGCATGTCATGGACGAGCCGGCCGGTGTCGTCGAGGTACCGCGGGTCGTTGGTCACGACCCAAGGGGCACCTGTTCGCCGCGCGAGGTCGATCAGCGCACCGGCGAGGGCGCTCTCCGCACCCCCGGTGTTGTGGAGCTGGACCTCGACCGCCATGCGATCGCCGAAGACCTCCAACAACTGCTTCACTAGTAGTTCGGCACCACTCTCATCGCCATGCCGGAGGAGCGTGGCGAGCGGACCCGAGGCCGGGCCGGTCAGCAGGTGGATGCCCGCCGAGTGTGCGGCGATCTGGTCCCACGTGAGTAGCGGCCGCCCACGGCGTTCCGCCTGCCCCTCGAGACTCCACCGCTCCCACTCCCCGACCCTTGCCCGGGTGATGAGGGAGGCGATGTTCCGGTAGCCCTCGCCGGTGCGGGCGAGCAGCGCGACTGGGTATCCGGAGGTTCTAGAGTCGCTATTGTGCGGAGCTATTGGACCGTTCGGTCCAAGAACGACGTTCAGCTCGGCTCCAATGATCGGCCGCAACGTCCGCTCGCAGGCCGGGCAGGGATCGCCCGTGTGACGGGCGGCTCTGTGGCAGGTCGGGTTTCTCGCCTTGGCCAACGCCTCGGTGGCGAATCGGACGATGCCCCCCAGGTCAGCCGTGTCGGTGATGCCGAGGCTGGTGTAGCCGAGCTCCTTGGCGCGGATCGCCAGGGTTTCCGGGGTGATGGCACCGTCGCCGAAGGAGAAGCCGGTGTGGGCGCGAAGCTCGACGTATGCCATGCCCGAACATACACCGAAAATCCGGATATGGCGAGAGCCGATCATAACCCCCGCCAATCCACCCACCTACGGGCGGATCTACGCCGTCACACCACCGCGGCCGCGATGACCGCCGACATCGCCGCCACCTCCTTCAGGAACGCGTCGTGGCCATACACCGACTGCACGAGATGCCACTCGGCTCGCTCGCCGAGCGCGTCGCGGAGCGCCTCCATCTGCCATCGCGGAACGAGCGTGTCGCTCGACACCGCGACCAATGTCGTCGGCGTTCGCACCGCGGCCGGATCCACCCAGTGCAGGTCGATCGACTCCGACAGGCAGAGAAAGCTCTCGGCGGCAAACGTCGCCGCGAACCGACGACCGTTGTGCTCGAGATACTCCTCCACGGGGAATCGCGGACCGTCGGCTGACCACCGCGCCTCCGCATCGAACCGCCCCACGAACTCCTCGACCGTCCGGTACGTCGTCATCGCGATGCCGCGCGCGAGGCTGAGGCTTTCGGCGACACGGCCGGTCTCGAGCCCGAGGCGGACGATCCCGCGCTGAACGCTGCGCAGCGCCGTCGCCATCGGGTGTGTGCGATGCGCGGCGCTGATCACCACCGATCGCGCGAATCGC